>NZ_QHJN01000189.1:0-14002 GCF_003947565.1 Actinomadura sp. WAC 06369
GGGGTCAGACGGGCGGGGGTTCGAAGTCGAAGTCGAGGCGGTCGCCGCGGGCGGCGGCCTGCGCGACCGGGTGGTCGGCGCCGAGGCGCTCCGCGAGCCGCCGCACCGGGTCGCCGTCCAGGACCGGCGCCCGCGACGCCGCGTCGCCGTCCCCGGTCCGGCCGGCGGCGGCGGTGTCGGCGGCCAGGTTGACCGCGCACTGGAGCGTCAGCGGGTGGTCGGGCCCGAATGCGGCGAGGAACCCCGCGAGGGCCCGGCCGCCCAGCTCGGCGGCGCCCGCGAAGTCGCCCGCGGCGGCGCGGTCGCTCGCGAGGTTCGCCAGCGCCGCGAGCGTGTAGTCGTTCTCGGCGCCGATCGCGTCCGCCAGCGTCCGCCACGCCCGCTCGTTCAGCTCGGCGGCCTCGGTGTGCCGGCCCAGCCGGCGCAGGACGACCGCGAGGTTGACCGCGCAGCCGTGCGTGAACGGGTGGTCGGCGCCGAGCGTCTCCGCGAACCGCTTGCGGGTCTCCTCGCCCAGCGTGCGGGCCTCCTCCAGCTCGCCCGTCACGCGCAGGTCGTTGACGAGGTTGCAGCGGGCGGCGAGCGTGTCGAGGTGGGTGGGGCTGAACCGCCGCTCGTAGTGCTCGCTCACCTGCTCGGCCAGCTCGCGGGCCTCGGCGAACCGGCCCGACTTGCGCAGCGACACCGACAGGTTCTTGCGGGCGCGCAGCAGGTTCGGGTGCTCGGGGCCGAGCGCCTGCTCGTAGTCGGCCACGACCTCCCGCTGCCGCCGCACCGACCGCTCGTACTCGCCGAGCTCACGCAGGTCGCGGCTGATCTGGTTGCGGGTGAACAGCACCCAGTGGTTGGTCGGGCGGCCGTACACGCGGAGCCGGCGCTCCAGCGTGTCCTCGTCGAGTTCGAGGGCGCGGTCGTACCGGCCGGACAGCCGGTGGTCGATGGCGAGGTTGTTCTCCGCCATCAGGGTCCACGGGTCGTCGCCGCCGAACACGCGGCGGTGCAGCTCCAGCGACCGCTCGTCGTACTCGGTGGCCTCCCCGAACCGGCCGAGGGACCGCAGGTCGCCCGCGTAGCTGTTCATCAGCCGGAGCGTCTCCTCGTGCTCGGGCCCGAACACCTCGGTCATCCGCGCGAGGGTCGCCTCGTCCAGCTCGTAGGCGGCCCGCAGCTCGCCGAGCAGCCGCAGGTCCACGCCGAGGACCATGCGCATCGACAGGACGTGCTCGTCGGTGTCGGGCCCCGCGCCGGGCGCCGGGTGGCGCGTCCAGTGCCCGATGGCGCTCTCGGCGAACGCGCGGGAGCCCTCGTAGTCGCCGCGGACGTACAGGTACCGGGCGAAGCGCACGCAGAACCGGCGGACCTCCGGCTGCGCGCACTCGACGACCCGGGACTCCAGGACGTGCCCGAGCAGCCCCTCGTAGAGGGACCAGTTGTCGGGGTCGTCGACGTCGACCGGCGCGCGGGCGCTGAGCAGGACGTGCACGTCGAGCCGGGCCGCGTCGCACGCCTCGCCCCCGAGTTCCGCGCGGGTGACGGCCTGGATGAGGCGGTGCACCTGGATGGTGTTGCGGACGGTGTCGACGCGGGCCAGCGAGTACCGGCCGAGGTGGCGCAGCGCGCGCTGGAGGCGGAGCGTGTCGGTGAGGATCGCGCCGAAGTCGCCGCCGAGGACGTGCCGGGCCTCGGCGAACGTGTCGAGCGGGATCGGCTCGGGGCCGAACAGGGCCAGCCGGTCGAGCAGCGCCATGGCGTCCGGGCTCTGCCGGCGCAGCCGCACGACGGACGTCGCCCAGACGGTCGCGAGCGTGAGCGGGTAGCCGACGGGCGGGTTCTCGTTGAAGACGTCGAACAGCTCCCGCGCCCGCTCGCGCAGCTCGCGCAGCAGGGTCTCGGCGGAGATGCCGGTCTCCGCCTGGAACGCGGCGGCCTGTTCGAGGGCGAGCGGGAGGTCGCCGAGCGCCTCGGCGATCTGGTCGGCGTCGCCCGCGTCCAGCCCGGCGACCCGCTGGGTGAGGAACGCGGTGCTCTCGGCGCGGTCGAACACGTCGACGTCGAGGTTGCGGGCCCCGTGCCGCCACTGGGTGCTGCGGGAGGTGATGAGGACGTGCCCGCCGCCGGACGGCAGGAAGTCGGCGATCTCGTCCGGGCCGACGGCGTTGTCGTAGATCAGCAGCCAGCGCGGGTACGGGCGGCCGAGCCGCAGGCTGTCGAGGACGTTGCGGACCGCGACGGCGCTGTCGGCGCCGCCGACGCCCAGCTCCTCGGCGAGCGCGGCCAGCGACGCGCGGGCGACGAGCTCGCTCTCGGCGGGCACCCACCACACGACGTCGTAGTCGGGTGCGAAGCGGTGGGCGTACTCGGTGGCGAGCTGGGTCTTGCCGATGCCGCCCAGCCCCTGGAGGGCCTGCAGGACGAACGTCCCGTCCGGGGAGCCGGACAACTCCCGGTGCAGCCGGTCGAGCGTGCTCTCGCGCCCCGTGAAGTGGGGGTTGCGCATGGGGACGGATCCCCAGATCTCAGGCTGCCCGCCTGTCGCAGACATGTGGCCTCCGGGGAGACGGAAACGAAAGGGCGGTGAGCATTGCTTTTCTTGTCCAGCCTATCTTCCGCTGCGTAAATTTTCTGTGTCCGGTGACACCGAGCTTCTGTCCGGTGAGCGACATTAGGGGAACGAATCGGGCGAAGGAACGTTCCATCGACCGTGCCGCGCCAATGATCTCCGCGCCCGACTATGATCGGATCATGATCGGCGAACGGCGGGGAGCATAACGGGCACTAATGGCATGTCCGTAATTGCCGTGCCCCCTACCGCGATCCTGTCATTTTCGTCATGAAACCGCGGCTCCGCAAGGCAGTGGCCGGTGTCCGCCAGAGATATGGCACCGGTCCGGACAGGACGGTTATTTTGGCTTCGACCACGTCGACGACGACAGCACGAGCGACACAACTCGACATCGACGGAAACGGAGTCGGCCCCGCCGCGGGGGCGGTCCGGTCGGCGGACCGTACGGCCGGGGGCTCGCCCGCGGGTTTCCGCCGCTCCCGACCCGGGCCGCCGAACGACGGCGCGAGCGTCCGCGCTCCGTCGCCCGTCCGTGCGGAGGAACGTTGACCGAACCCGCCACGCCGGAGCCGGGGGCTCCCGCGGCGCCCCCGCCGCCCGCCCGGACGTCCGGCCCGCGCGGCCGGCGCGCCCGCCGCGCCCGCGCCGCGCTGCGCTGGCTCGTCCTCGCGGTGGCCACCGGGTGCGCGGCCGGGCTGGCGGCCGCGGTCTTCGTCGCGCTGCTCCGGCTGCTGACGCACGGGCTGCTCGGCGGCCTCGCCGGCTTCGAGCCCGCCACCACCGTCACCGAGGGCGACGTCCACGGCTGGACCGGGATCGACCGCCCGTGGGCGCTGCCGCTCATCACCTGCGGCGGCGCGCTGCTCGCCAGCCTCATCGTCGCCCGCACCGCCCCCGAGACCGCCGGGCACGGCACCGACGCCGCGATCGACGCCGCGCACCTCGACCCGAACGGGATGCGCGGCCGGGTCCCCGCCATCAAGACGATCACCGCGGGGCTCACCCTCGGCTCCGGCGGCTCCGGCGGGACGGAGGGCCCGATCGCGCAGATCGGCGGCGCGCTCGGCTCGATCCTGTCGCGCCGCGCGGGCCTGACCGGCGTGCAGGCCCGCACCCTCGTCATGACCGGGCTCGGCGCCGGCGTCGGCGCCATCTTCCAGGCCCCGCTCGCCGGGGCGCTGCTGGCCGCCGAACTGCTGTTCCTGCGCGGGTTCGGGTGGCGGGCGCTGCCGCCGGCGCTGCCCGCGTCGTTCGTCGCGTTCGGCGTCTTCGGGATCTTCCTCGGCTACGGGCCGATGTTCGGCGACGTGTCGCCCGCCACCGGGTTCGCCGCCCGCGACGTCGTCGCGTTCGCGGTGCTCGGCGTCCTCTGCGGCGCGCTCGGCCGCGGCTACGCGTACTCCCTGCACGGCGTCGGCGCCGTCACCCGGCGCCTCACCGCGCCCGCCGACGGCGCGCGGCGCCGGGCGGTGCCCGCCTGGCTGCCGCCCGCCGCGGGCGGCCTCGCCGTCGGCCTCCTCGGGCTCGTCGTGCCCGCCGTGCTCGGCCCCGGCTACGGCGTCGTCCAGCGCGAACTGGACGGCGGCGCGCTGCTCGGCATGTCGTTCTGGCTGGTCCTGCTGCTGCCCCTGCTGAAGATCGCCGCGACGTCGCTGTCCATCGGCACCGGCGGCTCCGGCGGGGTGTTCGGCCCCGGCCTGGTGATCGGCGGTGCGGCGGGCGCCGCGGTCTGGCGCGTCGCCGAGTCCCTCGGCGCGTCCACCGGCGGGCCCGCCCCGTTCGTGGTCGTCGGCATGGCGGTCTGCCTGGGCGCGATCGTGCACGCGCCGTTCGGCTGCGCGGTGCTGGTGCTGGAGAGCACCCGCACCCCCGAGCTCGCGCTGCCCATCGTCCTCGCCATGTCGCTGGCGTACGCGGTCGTCGGCGACCACACCCTGTACCGCAGCCAGCGGGAACGCGACGAACCCGGGGCGGCGGACGCGCTGGCGGCGCTGCGGGCCCGCGTCCGCCGGGGCCGCGGCCGGGCCGCCGCCCCGGACGCCGTCCCCGCCGCGCCCGCCGACGCGCCGCCCGGGCCCGCGGACCCGACCGACCTCCCCCCTCCCGACGACGGGACGTGCCGGACGGCGCCGGAGCGAACGAGGAAGTGACGACGAGTGACGACGACGGACGACCACGAAGCCGGGGGCGTGCTGCACGGGCTGCCCGACCTCAGCCGGCTCCCCCTCGACCGGCTCGACGCGCGGCCCGGCTCGGTGCTGCACGACTGCCTGAGCCGGATCGCCGCCGAGGCCGCGTCGCCGGACGACGCGGCCGCCGGGTTCAACGCGGTCATCGACTAGGACGCCCCGGAAGGCTCTGTCATGATGCGCAGAACGATCCAGCCGGACGCCCCCCACCCGGACGTCCCGCGGCCGGGCGGGCCCCCGCCGGGCTCGTCCGTCCCCCACGGCCGACCAGCGGAGACACGTTTGGAAGACAGAGACTGGGATCGGCTCATCCGGCAGCTCAGGGCCGGCCAGGTCGCCCCGTTCCTCGGCGCCGGCGCCTGCCACGGCACCCTCGAGATGGCCGGCGCGCTGGCCGGCCGGTGGGCCGACGAGTACGACTACCCCTTCGAGGACCGCTTCGACCTGGCGCGCGTCATGCGGTACGTCGCCGTCCTCGAGGACGACCTCACCTACGTCAAGGGCGAGTTCCTCCGGCGGCACTTCACCGGCATCACCGCCCCGAACGACCCCGACGACCCGCACGTCGCGCTGGCCCGCTTCCCGCTCCCCCTCTACCTGACCACGAACTACGACGACCTGCTGACGCGGTCGCTCCGCGCCGCCGGCCGCGACCCGCGCCGCGTCCTGTGCCCCTGGTACGACGGGGCGCCCTACGACCCGGACGCCTTCGTCCCGCCGCCCGGCGGGTCCCCGGCCGACGAGCCGGTCGTCTACCACCTGCACGGCCACGACGGCCACCCCGAGTCGCTCGTCCTGACCGAGGACGACTACATCCAGTTCCTCGTGGCCCTCATCGAGGACCGCAACAAGGAGGAGGACACCTCCGCGCGGGTCAGCCTCGTCCCCCCGGCCGTCCAGGAGGCGCTGGCGCGGCGGCCGCTGCTGTTCGTCGGCTACAGCCTCCGCGACTGGACGTTCCAGGTGCTGCTGCAGGGGCTCGTGAAGGGCCTGCCCACCACGCACCGGCGCTCCCACATCAGCGTGCAGATGCTGCCCCTTCCCGACGGCGCCACCGACGACCAGCGGCGCAGCGCGGAGGAGTATCTCGACCGCTATTTCGCCGACCTCAAGGTGTCCGTATATTGGGGAAGCGCGAGAGACTTTTTCCGCGAGCTCAATCGGCGGGCCGGAGGTACACCGTGACTTCTCCCGCCGCCGACCGCCTTCCCCCCGGCGAAGGGCCCTATCCGGGGCTCCGCGCCTTCGGCCAGTCCGACGGCCCGCTGTTCTTCGGCCGCGACCGCGAGATCCGCGATCTGCGCTCGCTGTGGCTCGCGAACCGGATGACGATCCTTTTCGGTCCGTCCGGCGTCGGGAAATCGTCGCTGCTGAACGCCGGGGTGCTCGGCGGGCTCGGCGACGAGGTCGACCGGCTGCCCGTCGGGCGGGTGTTCCCCGCCCCGTTCGCCGAGCCGTCCGCCGGCGGGAACCCGTTCACGTTCACGCTGCTGTCGTCCTGGAACCCGAGCGCGAGCCCCGAGGCGCTGCGGGACCTCACGGTCCGCGACTTCTTCCGCGACCGCGCGGGCCGCGTCGACCAGTTCGACGACCCGCTGCCGTTCCTCGTCGCCATCGACCAGTTCGAGGAGCTGTTCATGGCGCCGCCGCAGCTGTGGCGGCACCGCGACCACTTCGTCGACGACCTGTCCGCCGCGCTCGCCGACCAGGTCGAGCTGCGGCTGCTGGTCTCCATCCGGGAGGACGCGGTCGCCGCGCTGCTGCCGTTCGAGCGCCGGCTGTCGCCGCCGCCGCGGCGCCGCCTCGCCGTCCGCGCCCTCACCGCCGACGCGGCGCTGAGGGCCGTCACGGGGCCGCTGCGGCGGACGTCCCGGACGTTCGCGCCCGGCGCCGCCGAGTACCTCGTGAACGACCTGCGCGCCGCGCGGCGCCCCGGCCCCGGCGGCGGCCCCGACGGGCCCGACGGCCCGGACCGGTCCGGCGCGGCGGACGGGCGCGACGGCCCCGCGGCCCTGGACGAGCTCGTCGAGCCCGTGCAGCTCCAGATCGTCTGCTCGACGCTGTGGGCGGCGCTGCCCGAGTCCGTCCGGACGATCACCGCGGAGGACGTCCGCGCGCACGGCGACCCCGACCGGTCCCTCGCCCGCTTCTACACCCGGACGGTCGCGGAGGTCGCCGCCGAGCACGGCATGCCGGAGAACGGGCTGCGCTGGTGGATCGAGCGGAACCTCATCACCGACATGGGCACCCGGGGGATGGTGTGCGAGGGCGCCGGGGAGACCGCGGGCCTGCGCAACGAGGTCGTCCGGGCGCTGGCGTCCCGGCACCTGCTGCGCGCCGAGCACCGGCTGAACGCCCGCTGGTACGAGCTGCAGCACGACCGGCTGATCGCGGCGATCCGGCAGGCGGAGCGGGCGGCGGACGAGCCCGCCGACGCGGCGGAGCGGGAACCGGACGCGCGGCTGCGGCTGCGCGCCGCGCACCGGGCGCTGGTCGTCGGCGCGACCGGCGACGCCGCGAACTGGGCGCGGCAGACGATCGAGGCCGCGGCGCGCAGCGCCGACCGGCGCACCGAGGCGGAGGGCCGGTACCTGCTCGGGCAGGTCGCCGGGCTGCGCGGGGACGTGGACGAGGCGCGGACGCACTTCGGCGCGGCGATCGGGGTGTACGAGGCGCTGCGGGACGGCGCGGCGGTCGCCCGGGTGCTGACCGGCCTCGGCGACGTGCTGCTGGCGCGGGGCCGGGTGGAGGACGCGTTCATCGAGTACGAGCAGGCGGTGCGGCGGCAGCCGTCCGACCTCGACTCGCTGGAGGGGTACGCCCGGGCGCTGTGGCATCTCGGCCGCCTCTCCGACGCCCGCACCGCCTACGAGCGGATCCTGCAGCACGACCCGGGCAACGTGTCGGCGCTCGCGGCGCGCGGGGAGCTGCTGGCGGAGCTGCGGCAGCCGCGCGAGGCGATGAGCGACCTGGAGCGGGTCATCGCGCTCGGGCCCGATCCGGCCCGCCTGGAGGACCTGCGGTCCGCGCGGGCGCTGGCACTGGCGCAGCTCGGCCGCACCGACGAGGCGGCCGATGAGCTGCGCGCCGCCATCGAGGCCAACCCGCGCAACGCGCGGACGTACCTGCGCGGCGGCGAGACCGAGCTGCTGCGGGGCCGCCCGGAGGAGGCCCTGGAGCTGCTGCGCGAGACGCGCCGGGTGAGCGATCCGGGCCTGCTCCCGTACCAGAGCGGCGCCGCCGACGACCTCGAACGCCGCATCTCCTCCCGCGGCTGACCCCGCCCCGTTCGGCCCCTGCCGGCCCGTCCGGTCATGAGGCCGGACCCCCGACCCCGGCGGCTTCCCCCGGCCCGTCCGCGTCCCTGGAGCCGCCGCCGGCGGCGCCGTCCGCGCGCTCCGCGCCGCCGCCGGGGGCGCCGTCCTCGGGCGTCTCGGTGCGGGCCGCCCGCCACACGGACCGGAACTGGTCGACCCAGAACGTGAACCAGCGTTCGGACTCGTCGCGGGTGATGCGGACGTGCATGCGGGTCGCCGTCGACTCGCCGCCGAAACCGTGCAGCTCGGCGATGACGAGGCCGTCGCCGGCCTCCGGGTCGATGATCAGCAGGCTGAACCCGGGGTTGTAGGCCAGCAGCCGGTACCGGAAGGCGCCCGCGACGTTCCAGCCGCGCATCGCGCGCAGCCGGTCGAGGACGGCGCGCAGCGACGGCCCCATGTACTGGAGCGGGAAGAACCGCGAGTCGTCGAGCTGCCAGGTGGCCATCGCGACGGCCTCCGCCCGCTCGGGGTCGAGCACGACGATGCGGACCCGTCCGTCCCGGCGGGCGAGCACCCCGGTGCGGAGCGCCTCGCAGCGCTCGGGGGTGAGGAAGTTGACGCCGGACGGCGCGTACAGCCACACCGTGCGGGCCCGCCGCAGCCGCCCCGCGACGTCCAGGTCGCTCAGGGAGCCGCGGTCGCCGAGCATCGTGTCGGCGGCGCTCTCGGACGGGTCGGGCAGCGTACCGCGGTAGACGAGCGCCGCCAGCGCGGCGAGCGCCACCGCCCACCGCACGTCGTCGGAGACGACGTCGCCGATCACGGTCAGCACCGCCAGCACCAGGGCGAGCGCCGAGATCGCGTACGCGTCGAGCCGCCGCAGCCACCGGACGTCCCGGGCCACCCTGCGCAGGGTCGCGCGCATCCGCACCGCCTTCGTCGTGGTTCGCGCCGCACATTCGGTCGGGGATGGATTCGGCCTTCACCGTTCTATCGCGCGGCACGGTCGGAACGCACGGGGTTTCCCGCCGCCACTTCCGCGGCGCCGATCGACCAGCGGCTTTCCAGACATTCATGGTCGAACTCGATACACATTGAAATCCAACAACATGTGGATTCATTGACACCTTTCATCTTTCGGAGTGCACTTCGGACAGCTCATCCGGATGAGACCCCCATCCCCCTCGCCGCCGCGGCGCCGCCCGTCCCACAAGGACCGGGCGACTCCTCGACGGCCCCTGGAAGGAGCACCCGTGAGACACCAGACCGCGATCGGGGCGGCGGCGCTCGCCGCCGGCCTCGCCGTGGCGATGTCCGCCCCCGCCGCCGGTGCCGCGCGCACCGCGCCGGCGGCGCCGCAGCCCGACCCCCGCGCGCTCGCCGCCGCGTCCGCCGACCGCCTCGTCGCCGCGAAACCCGCGGAGTTCCGCACGTCGCCGGACGAGCGCGTCGTCCGGCGCGGCATCACGACCGGGCAGAACGGCCTGCAGCACGTCGCGTACGAGCGGGTCTACAAGGGCCTGCCCGTCCTGGGCGGCGACTTCGTCGTCACCACGAACCGGTCCGGCGGCGTGCTCAGCACGTCCGTCGGGCAGGAGCGGAGCCTCGACCTCGCCACGAAACCGGACGTCCCCGCCGAGCGGGCCGCGGCCGTCTCGCGGGCGCGCGTGGACGACGCCGCGCAGACGTCCGAACCGCGCCTGCTCGTCCTCGCCGACGGCACGGGACGGCTCGTCTACGAGACCGTCGTCACCGGCACCGACGGCGGCGCGCCCACCCGGCTCCACGTGCTGGTGGACGCCCGCACCGGGAAGGTCGCGGGCTCGTGGGACGACGTCCGCGCCGCCGCCGACGACCGCAGCCACTACCACGGCACCGTCGACGTCTCCACCGCCGCGCAGCAGATGACCGACCCGCAGCGGCCCGGCATCCGGTGCGGCGGGCAGAACGGCGGCACCTACACCGGCACCGACAGCGCCTGGGGCAACGGGAGCGGCACCGACCTCGAGACCGCGTGCGTCGACGCCATGTACGCCGTCCAGAAGGAATGGGACATGCTCGGCTCCTGGCTCGGGCGCGACGGCATCAACGGCTCCGGCGGCGGATTCCCGATCCGGGTCGGCCTCAACCAGGCCAACGCCTACTGGAACGGCTCCTACACCAACTTCGGCCGCAACCAGTCCGGCAGCCGGCAGGCCACCCCGTTCGACGTCGTCGCCCACGAGTTCGGGCACGCGATCTTCCAGGAGACGCCCGGCGGCTCCGGCGGCGGCAACGAGAAGGGCGGCATGAACGAGTCGGCGGGCGACATCTTCGGCGCGCTGACCGAGCACTACGCCGCCGAGTCCGCGACCTACGACCCGCCCGACTACCTCGTCGGCGAGGAAGTCGACCTCGTCGGGTCCGGCCCCATCCGGAACATGTACGACCCGCAGGCCAAGGGGCACCCGAACTGCTACTCGTCGTCCATCCCGAACACCGAGGTGCACGCGGCGGCGGGCCCGCAGAACCACTGGTTCTACCTGCTGGCCGAAGGCTCGAACCCCTCGGACGGGCCGAACAGCCCGACGTGCAACGGCTCGTCCGTCACCGGGATCGGCATCGAGAAGGCCGGCCAGATCTTCATGGGCGGCCTCAACCGCAAGACCTTCTCGTGGACGCACGCCCGCGCGCGGGTCGAGACCGTCAACGCCGCCCTGGAGCTCTTCCCCGGCTCCGCCACCGAGTGCAACGCGGTGAAGGCGGCGTGGAGCGCGGTGAACGTGCCGCAGCAGTCCGGTGAGGCGTCCTGCGGCACGCAGCAGAACGACTTCTCGCTGGCGGTCGGCCCGGGCAGCGCCGGCGGCGAGCCCGGCGGCACCGTCACCGCGACCGTCACCACCGCCACCACCGGCGGGAGCGCCCAGCGGGTCGCGCTGTCGGCGACGAGCGCCCCCGCCGGCCCGACCGCGACGTTCGCACCGGCCGCGGTGACGTCCGGGCAGTCGTCCACCATGACCGTGTCGATCCCCGCGAACACCCCGGACGGGACGTACCGCATCACCGTCCTCGGGCAGGGCGCGTCGATCGAGCGCACCGCCGCGTTCACGCTCACGGTCGGCGGGGGCGGGCCCGGCGGCGCCGTCTTCGCCGACGACCTCGAAGCCGACCGGGGTTGGACCGTCGACCCGGACGGCACCGACACCGCCACGTCCGGCGCGTTCGAGCGCGGCACCCCGCAGCCCACCTCCTGGTCCGGCGTGAACCTCCAGCTCGGCGCCGCCGGCGGGTCGAACGCCCTCGTCACCGGCGCCGCCGCCGGGCCCGACACGGGCGCGAACGACCTCGACGGCGGCACCACGACCGTCCGGTCGCCCGCCATCGCCCTCCCCTCCGGGAGCCTCGCGCTGACGTTCGACTGGTACTTCGCCCACCTGAACAACAGCGCCTCGACCGACCACCTGCGAGTATCGGTCGTCGGCCCGAACGGCTCCACCACGGTGCTGAACCAGACCGGGGCCGCCGCGAACCGCGCCGCGACCTGGCGGACGGCGACGCACGACCTCTCGGCGTACGCGGGCCAGACCGTCCGCATCGTCGTGCAGGCCGCCGACGCGTCCACCGCCAGCCTCGTCGAAGGCGCGATCGACAACGTCGAGATCACCCGTTCCTGACCCCGCTCGCGGCCCGTGGCGGGACCCGCCCCGCCACGGGCCGCCCCTTCCCGGAGGCACCCATGAAGACCACCGCGCTGACGCTCGCGGCCGCCCTGGCGCTCGCGCCCCTCGCCGCGCCCCCGGCCGCCGCGGCCGCCCCGACCACGACCGCCGCCGCCCCGGACGTCCCGCTCGCCAACGTCAAGGCGCACCTCGCGCGCTTCCAGAGCATCGCCAACGCCAACGGAGGCAACCGCGCCCACGGCACGTCCGGCTACCGCGCGTCCCTCGACTACGTGAAGGCCCAACTGGACGCGGCCGGATTCACCACGACCGTCCAGTCCTTCACCGCCCGCGGCGCCACCGGCTACAACCTGATCGCCGACTGGCCCGGCGGCGACCCCGACGACGTTCTGATGACCGGCGCGCACCTCGACGGCGTCACCGCCGGCCCCGGCATCAACGACAACGGCTCCGGCTCCGCCGCGATCCTCGAGACCGCCCTCGCCGTCGCCCGCGCCGACCTCCGGCCCGGCAAGCACCTGCGGTTCGCCTGGTGGGGCGCCGAAGAACTCGGCCTCCTCGGCTCCACCCACTACGTCAACACCCTGCCGTCCGCCGAACGGCAGAAGATCGGCGGCTACCTCAACTTCGACATGATCGGCTCGCCGAACCCCGGCTACTTCGCCTACGACGGCGACGGCTCCAGCGGATCCGGCGGCCCCGCCGGATCCGCCCGCATCGAGACCGTCCTGCGCGAGCACTTCACCGCCCTCGGCGTCCCCGTCCGCGACACCGCCTTCGACGGGCGCTCCGACTACGGGCCGTTCATCCGCGTCGGCATCCCCGCCGGCGGCCTGTTCACCGGCGCCGAAGGCCGCAAGACCACCGAGCAGGCCCGCCTGTGGGGCGGCCAGGCGGGCGTCGCCTACGACCGCTGCTACCACGCGTACTGCGACACCACCGCGAACATCGACGACACCGCCCTCGACCGCAACGCCGACGCCATCGCCCACGCCGTCTGGACCCTCGCCGGCACCGGCGGCCCGCCCGACGGCGAGATCGTCCACGCCGACGACCTCGAAACCGACCAGGGCTGGACCGTCGACCCGGACGGCACCGACACCGCCACGTCCGGCGCGTTCGAGCGCGGCACCCCGCAACCCACCTCCTGGTCCGGCGTGAACCTCCAGCTCGGCGCCGCCGGCGGGTCGAACGCCCTCGTCACCGGCGCCGCCGCCGGAGCCGACGCGGGCGCGAACGACCTCGACGGCGGCACCACGACCGTCCGGTCCGGCCCGATCGCGCTCCCCGCGGGCACCCGCACCCTCACGCTCACCTGGTACCTCGCGCACCTGAACAACGCCTCGTCCGACGACCGCCTGCGCGTCGCCGTCGTCGGCCCGAACGGATCCACGACCGTCCTCGACCGGCGCGCGGCGGCCGCGAACGCCCCCGGCGCCTGGACCCCGCACACCGCCGACGTGTCCGCGCACGCCGGCACCACCGTCCGCGTCGTCGTCACCGCCGCCGACGCCGGCGCCGCCAGCCTCGTCGAGGCGGGCGTCGACGACCTCGCCTTCACCAAGTAGCCGCAGGTCGGCCCACGGTTTCAGTAGTTTCAGAAGCTTGTTTCACAAGGATTGAAAATCCAACACCGACTGGACTCGTTGACACCGGGCACGTCCCCGCGATGTCCTTTTTGGGACGCCCTTCCCGGTCCCGGCGCACATCGCGAGGACCCGGGTCGGGTCCGACCGCACGTTCCCCCCGCTCCGAACGTGCGCGGAGCGCGGCCGACCCCCGCCCGGCCGCGCGGCGAGCCCCCTGTGTGCAGGGCTCGCCTCAGGAAGGCCGTACGGGACGACTCTCGGCCCGTCCCGTACGGCCTCTTGCTTATTGCAAGGCCCTCGGCGTCAGGCCGCGAGGCGGCCTTCCTTCAACGGGCCTTGCGGGCGATTGCTGCTGTGTTCATGGCGTCGCCTGCGGCTCCGGGCGCTGGGCGCCCTCCGCCTCCGGCAACGCGTGCGATTGCTGCATCGCGAAGACTCGCCCCAGAGGGCTCGCTTCGCGATCAAGTTCTCGCAAGCTCGAACTTGGCTTTGCTCGCAATCGCAGCGGTACCGGCCCGCTCTGGCCGGGGAACCTGTGGCTGGGGAACCTGTGGCTGGGGAACCTGTGGCCGGGGAACCTGTGGCCGGGGAACCTGTGGCCGGGGAACCTGTGGCCGGGGAACCTGTGGCCGGGGAACCTGTGGCCGGGGAACCTGTGGCCGGGGAACCTGTGGCCGGAGACCGGGGACCGGAGACCGGAGACCGGGAACCGGAGCGGGGGCCGGAGGCGGAGGCCGGGGAC
>NZ_QHJN01000190.1:0-13979 GCF_003947565.1 Actinomadura sp. WAC 06369
GGACGGGGCCGGGGATCGTGGCCGCCGAGGCGGTTCGGCGGGGCGCGGCGGTGTCGGCCGTCGATGCCGAGCCGGGGATGGCGGAGACGGCGCGGCGGAACGTGCCGGAGGCGGACGTGCGGGTGGCGGTGCTGCCGGACGTGCCGTTCGCGGACGGGGCGTTCGACGCGGTCGTCGGGAACTTCGTGATCAACCATGTGGGGGATCCGGGGGCGGTGCTGGCGCGGCTGCGGCGGCTGCTGCGGCCGGGCGGGCGGCTGGCGGTGAGCTGCTGGGCGATGCCGGGCACGGGCGCGCTGGGGCTGGTGCGGGAGGCGATCGACCGGGCGGAGGTGCCGTGGCCCGCGGACGTGCCGGTGCCGCCGTTCATGGAGCACGGGGAGCCGGCGGCGTTCCGGCGGCTGATGGCCGGGGCCGGGTTCGCGGACGTCGCCGTGGAGGAGGCGACGTGGGAGCACGTCGTCGACCCGGACGAGTGGTGGGAGCTGGGCGCGCTGGCGGGGGTGGGCAGCAACGGCGTGGTGGTGGGACGGCAGGACGCGGCGACGGTCGCGCGCATCAAGGACCGGTACGACGAGGTCGTGGCGGGGTATCCGGAGCGGGACGGGGGCGTGGCGCTGCCGGCGCACGCGCTGCTGGCGAGCGGCGCGGCCTGAAAAACGATCCGGGGCGCGGCGCGGGGGCGATAGCCTCGCTGTTGTGATTGACCTGCGAGCTCTTCGAGAGGACCCCGAGCGGCTGCGTGCATCGCAGCGCGCGCGCGGGGAGGATGACGGCATCGTCGATCGGCTGCTCGACCTGGACGGGAGGCGGCGTTCCGCCCTGACGTCCTTCGAGACGCTGCGGGCGGAGCAGAAGAGTTTCGGCAAGTCGGTGTCGCGGGCGAGCGGGGACGAGCGGGAGACGCTGCTGGCGCGGGCGAAGGAGCTGGCGCAGCAGGTCAAGGAGGCCGAGGGCGAGGCCGACCGGCTCGGCGCGGAGCTGGACGCGCTGCTGAAGGCGGTCCCGAACGTCGTCGAGGACGGCGTCCCGCCGGGCGGCGAGGAGGACTTCGTCGTTCTGGAGCACGTCGGGGAGCCGACCGAGTTCGACTTCGCGCCGAAGGACCACCTGGAGCTGGGCGAGGCGCTCGGCGCGATCGACATGGAGCGCGGCGCGAAGGTGTCGGGCGCGCGGTTCTACTACCTGACGGGCGTGGGGGCACGGCTGCAGTACGCGCTGCTGAACCTCGCGATGGAGCAGGCCGTCTCGAACGGGTTCGTCCCGATGTACCCGCCGGTGCTGGTGAAGCCGGAGGCGATGGAGGGCACCGGGTTCCTCGGCGCCCATTCGGCCGAGGTGTACCACCTGGGCGAGGACGACCTGTACCTCGTGGGCACGTCGGAGGTGCCGCTCGCGGCGTACCACATGAACGAGATCATCGACGCGCTGCCGCGGCGGTACGCGGCGTGGTCGTCGTGCTTCCGGCGGGAGGCGGGCTCGTACGGCAAGGACACCCGCGGCATCATCCGGGTGCACCAGTTCGACAAGATCGAGATGTTCTCCTACTGCGACCCGGCGGACGCCCACGCGGAGCACCTGCGGCTGCTGGAGTGGGAGAAGGAGATGCTCGCCAAGGTCGAGATCCCGTACCGGGTGATCGACGTGGCGGCGGGCGATCTCGGCGCGAGCGCGGCCCGCAAGTACGACTGCGAGGCGTGGGTGCCGTCGCAGGGGACGTACCGGGAGGTCACGTCGACGTCGAACTGCACGGAGTTCCAGGCGCGGCGGCTGTCGGTCCGGTACAAGGACGCGGACGGCAGGAACCAGCCGGTCGCGACCCTGAACGGGACGCTGGCGACGACGCGGTGGATGGTCGCGATCCTCGAGAACCACCAGCGCGCGGACGGTTCGGTGCGGGTGCCGGAGGCGCTGCGGCGGTTCCTCGGGACGGACGTGCTGGAGCCCGTCGCCCGCTGATCGTTCGGCGCACGGCTTCGACGCATGCGGCCCGGGACGTCCCGTCCCGGGCCGCGGTGCATCCGGGACGAACGAGGTAAAGGGGCACTCGGCGGACAAGTGGGTTGTGCGGTCGCCTAGGGTGTGATCCAGCTGCACTGGAAGGTGACATGACCAAGCCTGCGCCCCGCGTTATCGCCACCGACCTCGACGGCACGATCGTCCGGTCCGACGGGACGATCTCGGCCCGCACGGTCGACGCGCTCGCCCGCGTCGAGCGGGCCGGCGCGCTGCTCGTCATGGTCACCGGACGGCCGCCGCGCTGGATGACCGAGGTCGCCGCGGCGGTCGGGCACCACGGCGCCGCGATCTGCGCGAACGGGGCCGTCCTGTACGACCTGCACACCGAGACGGTGCTGCGCGCGCACGAGATCTCGACGGACGTGCTGGCCGAGGCGATCGGGCGGCTGCGGGGGGTGTCGCCGGAGCTGCGGTTCGCGGTCGAGTACCCGTCGGGGTTCGTGTTCGACTCCCGCTACAGCCTGGGCCGCTGGGACGCCGAGGCGCTCGGCGGCCGGTTCGTGGACGACGCGGAGCTGGTGGAGCGGCCGGGCACGAAGCTGCTGGCGTTCCATCCGGACGCCGATCCGGACGTGCTGGCGGAGAAGGCGGTGCAGGCGGTCGGCGACCTGGTGACGGTGACGCACTCGTCGGGCCGGGGGCTGCTGGAGATGAGCGCGCTCGGGGTGACGAAGGCGACGGCGCTGGCGGAGTTCTGCGCGGAGCGCGGGGTGGACGCGGCCGACGTGGTGGCGTTCGGGGACATGCCGAACGACCTGCCGATGCTGGGCTGGGCGGGGACGTCGTACGGGGTGGCGAACGGGCACCCGCTTGTCCTGGCGGCGGTGACGCACCGGACGGCCCGCAACGACGACGACGGCGTCGCGCAGGTGCTGGAGCGCCTGTTCCCGTAACCGGGGCCGCTTAGGGGTGTGCGGGCCGCACCCGGGGCGGGCGCGGCCCGAACGTCAGGGCGTCTACAGGTACGGGCCGGTCGAGTGGCGCGTGCCGTGCTGCCCCTGCTCGTCTTCCGTGGGGGGAACCATCCCGGCGGGAAGAGCGCGGCGCATCTGTTCGAGCTGCGCGCGCGCCGCCATCTGCTGGGCGAACAGGGTGGTCTGGATGCCGTGGAAGAGGCCCTCCAGCCAGCCGACGAGCTGGGCCTGCGCGATGCGCAGTTCGGACTCGCTCGGCACGGTGCCCTCGGTGAACGGGAGCGAGAGCCGCTCCAGTTCCTCGACGAGCTCGGGCGCCAGGCCGTCCTCCAGCTCCTTGATGGACGATTTGTGGATCTCGCGGAGCCGGGCGCGGCTCGCCTCGTCCAGCGGCGCGGCCTTCACCTCGTCGAGCAGCTGGCGGATCATCCCGCCGATCCGCATGACCTTCGCGGGCTGCTCGACCATCTCGGCGACCGATTTGTCGCCCTTCTCCGCGTCACCGCCCTCCATGGCGATGCCGCCGGGGCCCACCACGAGAACCTGAGGCTCCGGTCCGGACTCGTTCTTCGAAGGCTCGCTCATATCCCCTCATCCTCACACGGTCAGCAGGATCTTGCCGACGTGTCCGCTCTCTTCGAGCAGTTCGTGCGCGCGCGCCGCGTCCGCCATGGGGATCCGCCGGTCGACCACCGGACGGACGTCCCCGGACGCGATCAGCGGCCACACGTTCTCCCGCACGCCCGCGACGATCTCCGCCTTCTCCCGGGCGGGACGCGACCGCAGCGTCGTCGGGTGCACCATCGCGCGCTTGCGCAGCAGCGCGCCGATGTCGAGTTCGGCCTTCGTCCCGCCCTGCAGACCGATGATCATAAGGCGGCCGCCGACCGCGAGCGCGTCCACGTTCCGGGCCAGGTACTTGGCGCCGATCAGGTCGAGGATCACGTCGTACGGGCCGGACTCGACGAAGTCCTCGGTGCGGTAGTTCACGGCGGCGTCCGCGCCCAGCTCCCGGCACCGCTCGGCCTTCTCCGGGCTCCCCACCGTGCAGACGACCCGGGCGCCGCGCGCCTTCGCGAGCTGGATCGCGAGCGTCCCGATGCCGCTGCCGCCGCCGTGCGCGAGCAGCGTCTCCCCGGCGCGCAGCCGCCCCAGCATGAAGACGTTCGACCACACGGTGCAGGCGACCTCCGGCAGGCCCGCGGCGTCGACGAGGTCGACGCCGTCCGGGATGGGGAGGACCTGCCCGGCGGGCACCGCGACCCGCTCCGCGTACCCGCCGCCGGAGAGCAGCGCGCACACCTCGTCGCCGACGCGCGGCCACGCGACGCCGTCGCCGGTCTCGACGACCCGTCCCGCGACCTCCAGGCCCGGGTAGGGCGGCGCGCCGTCGGGCGGCGGGTAGAACCCGCGCCGCTGCATGACGTCGGCGCGGTTGACCGCGCTCGCCGCGACCTCGATCAGTACCTCGCCCGGCCCCGCGGCCGGGTCGGGGACGGTCGTCCACTCCAGGACGTCCGGCTCCCCGGGCTCGCGGATCACGATCGCACGCATGCGTTCACGTTATCCGCTGGCTCCGCCCCGCTCGTCCGCCGGTTTCCGACTCGGGGATGTACGGCCACATACCGGACGAACGAGACCCCCTGCGGCGGCGTGCCGTGCGCGGGGTCCCGGCCACACCGCGTCAAAGTCGATCTACGGAGTGGATGCGTGGTAATGACACGCGGGTACGCTGTCCCGGGGGTCTATGCCCACCCTGCTCCGGATTGATCATCAGAGGGTGCCGAGGGGAGAAACGGTGGCAAGGAACGAGCACGACGGGCGCTCCCTCGAGGAGCGGCTGGCCTCTCTGGACGCGATGAACGATGACGCGGCGGGGCGGCCGTCGGGCTCGGCGCCCGAGTCCCCCGGGCCGCAGCCGGACGACGCGGCCGAGCCGGCCCCCGCGCCGATGCCGCAGGGCGGCGCGCCGCCGCCGCCCGAGCCCGTCGGCAACCCGTGGCTCGCGGCGCCCCCGGCCGTCCAGGAGCCGCCCGTCCAGGAGCCCCCGGCGTCCGGCGCCCCGCCGCAGGAGACGCAGGCGGACGCCCCCGTGCCGCCGCCCCCCGGCTTCCCCGGCTACGCCGAACCGCAGCAGCCCGCCCAGTACGACGGCGGGCCGATGCCGCAGCCGTTCGAGGGCGGGATGCTCCCGCCGCCGTACCCGGGCGCCGCAGGGTACCAGGGGTACGACCCCTCGCAGCTTCCGCCGCTCGACCCGGCCGGGCAGCAGCCCCAGCCCCAGCCGCAGCCGCCGTTCCAGGCGCAGCAGCCCTGGGAGATCGGGCAGTTCCCCGCGCAGGACCCGAACGTCGCGGCGTCCCAGCCGTACCAGCCGGTCGACCCCGCCACCGGCCAGCCGTACCCGCAGGTCGATCCGAACGCCGGCCAGCCGTACCAGCCCGGCCCGACGACCCCGCCGCCGTACCCGCAGGTCGATCCGAACACCGGGCAGCCCTACCAGCCCGGCCCCACGACGCCGCCGCCGTACCCGCAGGTCGACCCGAACACCGGGCAGCCCTACGACCCCAACGCGGCCGCCGCCCAGCCGTACCAGCCGGTCGACCCCGCCACCGGGCAGCCCTACCCGCAGATGGACCCCGCCACCGGGCAGCCGTACGCGCCGATCGACCCGAACACCGGCCAGCCGATGCAGGGGTACGTCTACCCGGCCGGCTACCCGCAGCAGCCGCAGCAGCCGCCCCCCCAGCAGGAGCCGGAGCCCGACCCGGGTTCCGCCGACAGCCTCAGCTCCGAGAACCTGCTCGGCGAGCGCCGCATCGCGCCGTCGTCCGGCTGGCGCCGCGCCGTCTACAAGGCCAGCGGCGGCAACCTCCACCTGGGCGAGTCGCAGGGCGAGCTGCGCCGCAAGGACCTCATCGCCCGGGCCCGCACCCAGGTCGCGGGCGGGCACCACCGGGTGGCGGTGATGTCGCTGAAGGGCGGCGTCGGCAAGACCACCACGACCACCGGGCTCGGCTCGATGCTGGGGTCGCTGCGCGGCGACACGGTCATCGCCGTGGACGCCAACCCCGACCGTGGCACCCTGTCGGACAAGGTCAGGCTGGAGACGGCCGCGACGGTCCGCGACCTGCTGAACAACCGCGACAACATCCACCGGTACGCGGACGTGCGCGCGTTCACGTCGCAGAACCAGGCCCGCTTGGAGGTCCTCGCGTCCGACCGCGACCCGGCCGTCAGCGAGGCGTTCAGCGCCGAGGACTACGCCGCCGTCGCCGTGATCCTGGAGCAGTTCTACTCGGTCTGCATCACCGACTGCGGGACCGGGCTGCTGCACTCCGCGATGGCGGGCGTGCTGAGCCTCGCCGACCAGCTCGTCCTGGTCAGCTCCCCGTCGGTGGACGGCGCCCGGTCCGCGAGCGCGACCCTCGACTGGCTGGAGGCCCACGACCACGGGCACCTCGTCCGCAACGGCGTCGTCGTGCTGTCGATGGTCCGCAACCGCACCCGCAGCCAGGTCGACCTCGACAAGCTCCAGGCGCACTTCGAGAGCCGCTGCCGCGCGGTCGTCCGGATCCCGTACGACGACCACCTGGAGGAGGGCGCCGAGGTGGAGCTGGAGCAGCTCGCGCCGCCGACCCGCGAGGCGTACCTGACCCTCGCGGCCGTCGTCGGCGACGGCTTCGCGTTCCGCCGCCCCGACGGCGACGCCGCCCAGGGCTGACGGGCGCACGGCGCGTCCGCGGCCGTCCGGGCCGCGGCGCCGTGTACGAAAGGCGCATGGACGAACGAGGCGTGGAGACCGGAGCCGTGCAAACAGGCGACGCGGGCGCGGTCGGCGACGGCGTGTACGTCGGGAAGGCCGCGCCGGACGCGGCGGCCGACCGGGGCTGGCTGCTCGGCCACTTCAAGCCGCCCGGCGACCTGCGGCACAGCGGCGAGGTCGAGATCAAGTGGGGCGTGCACCCGAAGGGGGAGCGCCGCGCGGCCTGGACGGACGGGGAGAAGCGCACCGCGCTGCTGGTCCTGATCAGCGGGCGGTTCCGGCTGGAGTTCCCCGGCCGGGACGTCGTCCTCCGCGAGCAGGGCGACTACGTGGTGTGGGGGCGCGGCGTCGACCACTCGTGGTGCGCCGAGGAGGAGTCCGTCGTGCTGACCGTGCGCTGGCCCTCCGTCCCCGGCTACCGCGTCCCCGACGCCCCGCCCGTCCCGGACGCCTGAGGGGCGCGGACGTCCCGCGGGGTGCGGACGTCCCGCGGGGTGCGGACGTCCCGCGGGGTGCGGGCACGGAACCGGGAATGCGGTCGAAGCCACCGGCGTGCGGGCGCTATCGTGGGCACCGACCTGCAAGGGTCGCCGGGAGAGTTCGCATAGTGGACTAGTGCAGGCGCCTTGAAAGCGCCCAGGGCTGGGGACAGTCCTCGTGGGTTCGAATCCCACACTCTCCGCCACCACACGCGGGCGAATTGTCCGTGTACGCCCGTCAGTGATCCGTTACGCTCGTCCGCATGTCGCAGACACCGAACGATCCCGCGGGCACGACACACCAGTTCCAGAACTTCGCCGGCCAGGCGCCGCAGCAGCCCGCCAAGGCGCCGGGCATGAACAAGGGCCTCCTCCTCGGCATCGCCGCGGTGGTGCTCGTCATCGCGATCGCCCTGGTCGCGTTCCTGATGATGTAGTCCCCGGTCCGCCGGGGCGGGGCGTCCCCGCCGGTCAGCGGCCGTTGGACGAGAAGTGCTGGTAGTCCTTCGCGCCCGTCCAGGTTCCGCCCCAGCCCCAGCCGATCGACGCGAACGCGTCGACGACGTCGTCGCCGGCATGGATCATGCCCGGCTCGTCGAGGTCGCGGTCCCCGTACTTGACGCAGTCGGGGTGCGCGATCGAGCCGTCGGCGCTGACGTAGGGGTTCTGGCACGGGTTGATGTCCACGGCGAGGCCGTAGGCGTGCTGGGACCAGGAGCCCGAGCCGGTCGCCTGGCGGCAGTTGAAGGCCGAGGTGTTGTTGGCCTCGATCGAGTCGAAGTCGCTGCCGCCGTACTTGTCGACGGGCTCCATGCGGTCGATCGGGTACCGCATCTCGTACAGCTTCCGGAAGACGGAGACGAGGTCGTCGGCGGCGCTCTCGTTCACCACGAGCCGGCCGCCGGTGTGCGGGCGGTCGTCGAACCCCCAGTACGTCATCTCGATCATCCGGAGGCCGCCGGGCGGCACCGGGCAGCCCTCGCGCCACGACTCCGGCAGGTCCTCGGCGGTCACCTCCTTGACCTCCGAGCGGAACTCCGTGTCGGTGGGCGCCGCCGTGGGCGAGTCCGCCGTTCCGGTCGCGGTCGGCGGGGACGCCGGGGCGGTGCCCTCGGAGTCCCCGTCGCCGCCGCCGCACGCGGCCGCGACCCCCAGCATGAGCACCGCGGCGGCGGTCGCCGCGCTCTTCGCAAGCCTGCTACCTGGCATGACTCCAGAATGACACGTGCCGTGCCCTGCGCGTCACACCGGGATTCGCTACGGTTCCGGATGGGCGCGCCCGCCGGAGAACGGGGCCGGGCAGGACGGGCGCCGCACCTTTCCAGGGCCGGGCGGGGCACCCGGCGACCTCGGGCCAGGGAGCCGGTATGGCGGATCCGGAGGAGCGGGAGCGCGACGGCGCGTCGCTCGAGGACGAGATCTTCGCGGTGGCGCAGCAGGTGGAGGTCGAGCGGGAGCCGGGGCCGCGGATCCGGACGGACCGCGCGGAGGCGTTCGTCGAGCGCGCCCGCGCGTTCGTCGGGCGGGACGTGTCGGCGCTCGCCGGGGGCGGCTGCGCGTTCGCGTTCGTCGACCTGGTGATGATGTACGCGCCGCTGATGTCGTCGGACCGTCCGAACGTCCTGCCGCAGTTCGTCGCCCTGCTGGTGTTCGCGTTCGGGCTGGGCGGGCTGCTGGTGTGGCGGGTCGGCGGGCGGTGGCGGACGTTCGGCTACGGGATGATGCTCGGCTGGGTGCTCCTCAGCCTGCTCTCGGTCGGCCTGCTCACCGGCCTCACCGCCCCGCTGTGACCCGCCCGGGCGGGACGGGACGGGCCCGGCGGCTAGAGGCGTCCGGACCCGGTCTCCAGCCGCTGGAGGACGGCGGTGAAGACGCGGCCCACGGCCTCCAGGTCGGCGGGCTCGATGATGTCGATGAGGTACTCGCGGACGGTCTCGACGTGGTCGCGCGCGGCCTGTTCGAGCGCGGCGATGCCGGCGTCGGTGAGGTTGGCGAAGACGCCGCGCTTGTCGCTCGGGCAGTTGTCGCGCTCGACGAGGCCCTTGGACTCCAGCCGGGCGCAGGTGTGGGAGAGGCGGCTGCGCGACTGGCTGGCGTTCTCGGCGAGTTCGGCCATGCGGAGCCGCCGGTCGGGCGCCTCGGACAGCCGGACGAGGATCTCGTACTCCGACAGCGACAGGCCGTGCTTGGCCTTGAGGTCCCGTTCCATGATCTCGCTCAGCCGGACACTGCCGTCCACGTAGGCACGCCAGTCGCGCTGCTGTGCGGCGTCGAGCCAGCGCGGTTCGCTCATACGCACCAGTATAGAACAGATTGAACGTTCAATTAATGCGATCGCCGCGGCGTTCCGCATGCCGTCCGCGAGGGCGTCCCTACCGACGGTACAGACCCGGGCCCCGAAACGGAAATAGTTGAACCATCAACTAGGTTGTGCGGGACGAGCGTCCGGTGCCGACCGGCGCCGACCGAGGGGAGACACCATGCCCGCCGTGACCGCGAACCCGCTGACCCTGCCGCGCCTGCCCCTGCTGCCCGAAGGCGACACCGACTGGCGCCGCGTCGCCAAGGTCGTCACCGCGAAGAAGCACCTGGAGGGCGAGGGCTTCCAGGTCCGGCGCCCGTTCCCCGGCATCGACCTGTCGCTCGCCGATCCGTTCCTGCTGCTCGACCACATGGGCGCCGTCGAGTACGGCCCGGGCGAGGCGAAAGGGACCCCGTGGCATCCGCACCGCGGCTTCGAGACCGTCACCTACATCATCGACGGCGCGTTCCAGCACCAGGACACGACGGGCGGCGGCGGCCTCATCACCGACGGCGCCACGCAGTGGATGACCGCCGCGTCCGGCATCCAGCACATCGAGCAGCCGCCGCCCGAGCTCGTCGCCCAGGGCGGGCTGTTCCACGGCGTGCAGCTCTGGGTGAACCTGCCCCGCGCGCAGAAGTGGGTCGCGCCGCGCTACCAGGACATCGAGGCCCGCGACGTGAAGCTGCTCGCCGCGGACGACGGGTCGTCGCTCGTCCGCGTCATCGCCGGGTCGCTCGCCGGGCACGACGGGCCGGGCGTCACCTACACGCCGATCAACTACCTGCACGCGACCGTCGCGCCGGGCGCCCGGCTGACGCTGCCGTGGCCGCGCGACTTCAACGCGATGGCGTACGTCCTGTCCGGGCGCGGAACGGTCGGCGTGGAGGACGTCGCGCTGGACGAGGGGCAGCTCGCCGTGTTCGGCGGCTCGCACCACAAGGGGACCGGCGACGGCCTGGTCGTCCGGGCCGCCGACACGCAGCCGCAGGCGAGCGCGCACGGCTGGGAGATCCTCGTGCTGGGCGGCCTGCCGATCCGCGAGCCCGTCGCGCGGTACGGGCCGTTCGTCATGAACACCCGGGACGAGATCGTCCAGGCGTTCGAGGACTTCCAGGCCGGACGCATGGGGACGATCCCGGCCGAGAAGGTCCCGCACCGGTCGGAGGCGGACGAGTCCCTCGCGTGAATCCGCCGCGAACCCGCCGGGTTCGTGTGACGGCGGCGGGCGCGTGCGCTACTGTGTTCGAACGAGTCGAACAGAAGTTCGACGCCTTCTGAACCAGCCCGCGAACGCGCCCGCCCGGGGAGGCGACATGGCGACGACGGCGATCCGCGACGGGACGGGAAGCGCGGCCGCGACGGGAACTGTGCCGGGGAACGCGGTAGGGAACGCGGCGGGGAACGCGTGCCACCGGCGGCGGCCCGCGACACGCCGCAGCGGTTTCTACGCAAATCTACGGCCGCAGCTATACCGCCTCATAGAGTCCGAGAGCGTGGACCCCGTGCGCAATCCCTACGCCCCCGGCGCCGGGCAGCGTCCCCCCGAGCTGGCCGGCCGCGACCGCGAGTTGAGGCAGTTCGAGGTGGTGCTCGAACGGGTGGCGCGCGGCCGCCCCGAACGCAGCATGATCGTCACCGGGCTGCGCGGCGTCGGCAAGACCGTGCTGCTCAACGCGTTCCGCTCGATGGCCATCCAGCGGCTCTGGGGCACCGGCAAGATCGAGGCGCGGCCCGACCAGTCGATCCGCCGCCCGGTCGCGTCGGCGCTGCACCGCGCCGTCCGGGAGCTCGCGCCCCGGCACCGCGCGCCCGACCGCATCGACGGCTTCCTCGGCGTGCTCAAGGCGTTCGCGCAGGCCGGCGAGGAGCCGTCCGGCAAGGCGAAGGCGCGGGCGCACCGCTGGCAGCCCGGCATCGACGTGCCCGCCGCGCGCGGCCGCGCCGACTCCGGCGACCTGGAGATCGACCTCACCGAGCTGTTCGTGGACGCCGCGTCCGTCGCGACCGACGTCGGCGTCGGCATCGCGCTGTTCGTCGACGAGATGCAGGACGTCCCGGCCGACGACGTGTCCGCGCTGTGCGCCGCCTGCCACGAGCTGTCGCAGGTCGGCGGCCCGCTGATCGTGGTGGGCGCCGGGCTGCCGCACCTCCCGGCCGTCCTGTCGGCGAGCAAGTCCTACAGCGAGCGGCTGTTCCGGTACGCCCGCATCGACCGGCTCGACCGCGAGTCCGCCGACCACGCGCTCCTCGCGCCCGCCGAGCGCGAGGAGGTCACCTTCACCCAGGACGCCCTGGACGCCCTGTACGGCGCGGCCGACGGCTACCCGTACTTCGTGCAGGCGTACGCGAAGGTCGTGTGGGACGTCGCGCCCGGCACCCCGATCACCGCCGACGACATCGAGGTCGCCGCGCCCGAGGCCGAGAGCGAACTCGCCGTCGGCTTCTTCGGCAGCCGCTACGAGCGGGCCACCCCCGCCGAACGCGACTACATGCGCGCGATGGCGATGCTCGGCGACGACCCCGTCCCGACCGCCGCGGTCGCCGAGGAGCTGGGCCGCAAGCCGTCCAGCCTGTCGCCCGCCCGCGACGGCCTCATCAAGAAGGGCCTGATCTACAGCGCCGAACGCGGCATGATCGCGTTCACGGTGCCGCACTTCGGCAAGTTCCTCCGCTCCCAACCCGGCTGACCCGCCGCCGCCCCGGCCGTCCATGGCTGCCGATGGGCGTCTCTAGCGCTTTCTGGCTCGCGGCGCATAGACCGCTAGAGAGCTGCATCGACCTTCGTGAGAACTATTCGCTTCTCTAGCTTCAAGGCTAGAGAGCGCTAGATTTTTCTCGCGATCGATCTATAGATCTATCTACCGGCAGACGTAGAAAGCCCTAGAGAACCATCGCGAGGGCGATCGCGATGGCTCTCTAGGGCTGTATCGGGCTGTCCCGATACAGGGCTAGAGAGCCGCGGACAGCCGCCGTTCGGCCTGCACGCGGGCGGGGCGCACCACGCGGTCGCGCTCCGCCGTCGACACCGCGAACACGAGCCGCACGTCCCGTCCGTCCAGGCGGGCCGGGTACGCCAGGAACCGCCAGCAGCCCTCGCGCCAGACGTCCAGCGGCACGGCGCTCGTCACCGCGTCCTCGTGCGCCGCCCACTCGGCGCTGCCGCGCAGCGTCGCGTACGTCTCCGCCAGCGGGCTCCGCCGCCGCTCGCACGGCGTCGCCGGCCGCGCCCCAGGCAGCCGCCGCACCGGGACGGCCGCCAGCTCCGGGGACAGCGCCGCGAACAGCGCCAGCTCCACCGCGAACACCGCACCGACCAGCACGTGCCCGCCGCGCAGGGCGTCCAGCCCGGTGTGCGGCGCCCCCAGCGCGGCCACCGCCACCGCCGTGAGCAGCACCGCCCGCGCCACGCTGCGCCGCCCCACCCGCTTCCCGCTGAGCCCGCCGAAGCACCCGCACCCGGCGTCCGGCCGCCGCACCCGCAGCTCGCCGACCACCCACGTCGCCGCCGCGAACACCGCCGTCGTCGCCAGCCGCACCGCCACGTGCGACGACAGCAGCAGCGCCAGCCCCAGAACCCCCTCGCCCAGCCCGAGGCACACGCTCACCCGGCGGCCGTGCCGCAGCGCCGTCACCCGCGCGGCGCCCGCCGGGACCGGCACCCCGTGCACGTGGTCGGGCGCCGCCGGCACCGGCTCCCGGAACACCAGCTTCGCCGCGCCCGCCGCCAGCAGCACCGCCGCCAGCAGCAGGACCTGCGCGTCCTGCGCCGCCGTCACCATCGCTCCGCCCTCCCGCCGAGCACCGGACGCACCGTCGCGTTGAAGCAGCCCGCGTCCAGCTCGCCGCCCAGCCCGACGAACGCCGCCGGCGTCAGCTCGGCGATCCGGCCGCGCGGCGACGCCCCGCACTCGCTGCACCGGTCGCAGAACCGCGCCGCGACGCACCCGCACTCGATCACCGGCACGGACCGCTCCCGCCCCCCGCATTCGTTCCGCACCGCGACCTCGCTGCCCAGCGACAGGAACGGCATCGCGACGCACGGCGCCGGCGCGTCCGCGCACCCCCCGGCGTGCCCCTCCGGATCGACCGCCGGATACGCCGCCCCGGGCGGCGCGGCGAGCCCCCCGAACCAGGTCACGGTGCCGCGCAGCGTCCCCGGGACGGGCGCCGCGGGCTCCGGCGCCGCGAGATCGTCCACCCGGTACCCCGGCTGCGACGTGCCCGGCCGCACCGCCACCGGCCCGTCCGGCGACGCCACGCAGATCGCGTCGAACAGGTAGCCCGGCTGCATCCGCGGATGCCGCACCTGCACCGCCCCGAGGGCGTGCGGGGGGATCACCACACGGGCGCGCCCGCGATGGGGGCCCATGTCCACCTCCACGGTGTCCCGCCCGCACGCCGTGATCGTGCCGGCGACGCGCTCGATGTCGACCCAGATCCGGTCGGCCCGGAACCCGTCGGCCCCCGGCGCGGGCGCGCCCGTGTGGTGATCCCCC
>NZ_QHJN01000191.1:0-13957 GCF_003947565.1 Actinomadura sp. WAC 06369
GTCCGCGGGGGCGTCCGCCGGCCCGCCCGGGACGCGCCGCGCCCCCCGGGCGGACCGGCGGACGCCCCCGCGGACGGGGCCGCCGGTGCGCCCCCGCCGCCGCACGACCCTTCGTGGATCGAGGCCGAGTGCCGACGGCGCTTCCGGGGCGACCCCGCCCGCAGGAGCGCCTGCGTGGCCGCGCTCCGGTCGCGCTTCGGCGGCTGACCGGGACGGTCCACCGGGACGGTCCGCCGCCGGGGGCTCAGGCGGCCTTGGACGTCAGCATGCGCGTGATGTCGGCACGGAGTTCGGCGACGTCCGCGCCCGATTCCCACACGAGCCGCACCGCGCGGAAGTCGTCGTCGTGGAGCAGGCCGAGCAGGATGTGCCCCGTGCCGATGTAGTTGTGCTTGAGCCGGATCGCGTGGCGCAGGCTCAGCTCCAGAGCCTTCTTCGCCTCCTTGCCGAAGGGGCGGTGGCCCTTGCGCCGTCCGCGCTCGCCGGGCGCCGCGTCCAGCGCGCCCTCGCCGAAGCTGTCCTCGGCGGCGCGGCGGACGGCGTCGAGGTCGATGCCGATGGAGCGCAGCGCGTCGGGGTCCAGGTCGCCGTCCAGGCCGCCGACGGCGGCGACGCGGGCGCGCAGGGCGGCGGCCTCCAGCCCGTGGGCGCGGAGGGCCCGGGCGGTGCTGTCGTCGGCGTCGAGGAGCGCGAGCAGGACGTGCTCGGTGCCGATGCGGCCGTGGCCGAGGTCGCGGGCTTGCGCCTGGGCGTCGACGACGGTCTGCCGGGCGTCCTTGGTGAACCGTTCGAACATGCCTAACGCTCCTTCGTCGGGAGGAGGCGGCGCCCGCCGCCGTGCTTCTTGTGGACCGCCTGCCGGCTCACGCCGAGGTGGTCCGCGATCTCCTGCCAGGACCAGCCGCGCTCGCGGGCCGAGGCGACCTGGAGGGCCTCCAGGCGCTCGGCCAGCTCCCGCAGCGCCCGGACGGCCCGCAGCCCCACGGCCGGGTCCCGGCTGCCCGCCTCTCGGGCGAGCGTCACTCCATCGCTCATGCGTGTCAATCTAGGTTGACAGTCGCCACATGTCAACCAACGTTGACACGTGCGTCGGGGCGCGGCGGCTCAGCGGACGGCCAGCAGGGTGGTGAGCAGGTCGTCCAGGCTGACCAGGCCCGCGACGCGGCCCCCGGCGTCCACCGCGAGCCCCAGGTGGCTGTGCCGCGCCCGCAGCGTCGCGACCGCCTCGCCGACCGGCGTGGCGAGCGGCATCGCCGGCACCGGATGGGCCAGCTCGCCCGCGACGGCGTCCCGGCCGCGGGCGCGGGCGAGGTACGCGTCCCGGACGTGCACCATGCGGGCCGCGCCGGACCGGTCGAAGCCGCGCAGCATGATCCGGGTCCGGCCGGTCCGCGCGGCCGTGTCGATCACCTCCTGCGGGGTCGCGTCCGCCGGGACGGACACGATGTCGGCGAGCGGGACCACGAGGCCCGCCAGCGGCGCCCGCGGGGCGTCCAGCGCCGCCGTCAGCAGCGTCAGGTCGCTCTCCCCGATCAGCCCGAGCCGCCGCGACTCCACCGCGATGCTGCGCAGCTGCTCGGGCGTGCGCGGCGCCTCCCGCGTCGTGGTGGGCCGGACGCCGATCGCCCGCAGCAGCAGGTTCGTCCCGCCGTTCAGCGCCGCCAGCACCGGCCGCATCACGATGCTGAACGCCCGGAACGGGGGCCCCAGGATCGTCGCCGACCGCTCCGGCGCGGTGATCGCCCACGACTTCGGCGCCATCTCGCCGACCACCATGTGCAGGAACGTCACCAGCGCCAGCGCGAGGGCGAACGCCAGCACGTGCGACGCGCCGTCCGGGAGCCCGGCGGCGTGCGCGAGCGGCGCCAGGGTCTCGGCGAACACCGGCTCCGACACCAGGCCGAGGCCCAGCGAGCACATCGTGATCCCGAGCTGCGCGCCCGCGAGCGTCAGCGTCAGCTCGTCGATGCCCGCCACCGCCGTGCCCGCGGCCCGGCTGCCGCGTGCCGCCGCCCGCTCCAGCCGCGGCCGCTTCGCCGCCACCAGCGCGAACTCGGTCGCGACGAAGAACCCGTTGCCCGCCAGCAGCGCGAGCGTCACGGCCGCGCCGAGCGCCGGGTTCACCGCCGCCCCCGCCCGCCGCGACGGTCCGGACGCGGACCAGCCCCGGGACGTGCCGCCGGACGGTCAGCACCTCGACGATCGCGGTCCGCGCGGGCTCGTCCAGCCGCGTCCGCGGCAGCGCGACGTCGACCACGTCGCCGGGCCGGGCGACGCGGCCGAGGCGCTGCAGCAGCAGGCCCGCGACCGTCTCGTAGTCGCCCTCCGGCAGCGCGATCCCCGTCTCGTGCTCGACCTCGTCCACCCGCAGCCCGGCGTCGGTCGTCCACCACTCGCCGCGCCGGATCGCCAGGTCCTCGTCCGGCTCGTTCTCGTCCGCGATCTCGCCGACCAGCTCCTCGGCGACGTCCTCCCACGTGATGAGCCCCGCGAAGCCGCCGTACTCGTCCACCACGCAGGCGAGCGTCTCGCGGGCGCCCTGCAGCCGCAGGACGACCTCCGGCAGCGGCAGCGAGGACGGCAGCAGCAGCGGCGGGCGGGCGATCTCGCCGACCCGCGTGGCCGCCGCCGCACCGGGCGCCAGCGGCACCAGCTCCTCCAGGCCCACCACCCCGACCACGTCGTCGACGCCCGCGCCGACCACGGGGAAGCGGGACCGGCCCGTCGCGGAGATGATCTCGTCCAGGTCGGCGGCGCGGGCGGTCGCCGGCACCGTCACGACGTCCACCCGGGGCACCATGACCTCCGCGGCGTCGCGCTCGGAGAACGCCAGCGCCCGCTCCAGCAGGTCCACGTGGCCCTCCGGGAGCTGCGCGCCGGACTCGCCGATGATGTGCCCCAGCTCCTCCAGCGTCGCGCCGTGCTGCAGTTCCTCGACCGGCTCGATGCCCAGCGCCCGCACCAGCCGGTTCGCCGACGTGTCGAACAGCCGGATCAGCGGCGAGGCCACCGTGAGGTACACCAGGGTCGACCCGGCCAGGGCGCGCGCCAGCGGCTCGGCCTTCGCCAGCGCCAGGTTCTTGGGGAACAGCTCGCCCAGCACCATCTGGATCACCGTGGCGAGCGCGAAGCCCAGCGCCACCGCGATGCCGCCCGTCGCCCCCTCGGGCACTCCGGCCGCCGTCAGCGCGGGCGCGATCAGGTCGGCCAGCGCGGGCTTGGCGATGAACCCGACCACCAGCGCGGTGACCGTGATGCCGAGCTGCGCGCCCGACAGCATGAACGACAGCCGCCCCATCACCCGCACCGCGCGCGCCGCCGCGCGGTCGCCCTCGGCGGCCCGCTGGTCCAGCGACGGGCGGTCCGCGGTGACGAACGCGAACTCCTGCGCGACGAAGTACCCGGTCGCGGCGGTCAGCAGCAGGACCGCCAGCAGGCCGAGCGCGGCGTCCACCACGGGCGCCCCCCTTCCACTCCATCCGATGGGTCCCTACCCGCCCGCCGCCCGCCTTCGCGTCCGCCCGGGGGGCGAGGGGACGCGCGATTAACGCCGGGGGTCAGTGATTGGTTACATATGCGGCAATTGTCCAGGGATTGCGGCGCCGATCGGGAAGAAATGCCGAACCGCGCTTCCCGGCGCGGGCGGGGCGGGCATGCACGAGGCCGGGGCGATGAGAATTTCACCCCGGCCTCGAGAAGGCGCCGAACGCCGCCGCGTGCGCGGCCCCCGCGCTAGTGCGCGGCCTCGTACTTCTCGATCACGTGGGCGGGGATACGGCCCCGCTCATTGACCTTGATGCCCCGGTTCTTCGCCCACTCGCGAATCTCGGCGGAGCGCTCGCGGCTGTTCGCGGTACGGGTGCCCCGGGCCGTGCGTCCGGTCGTCTTGCGCGCCTTGCGGGCACCCGCCACGAAGGGCTCCAGGCCCGCGCGGAGCTTCTCGGCGTTCTTCTTGCTCAGGTCGATCTCGTACGTGGTCCCATCGATGGAAAAGCTGACGGTCTCGTCGGCCTCTCCGCCGTCGATGTCGTCCACGAGCAGGACTTCGACCTTCTGTGCCATGCGGGGACTCCCTAACTATGCGTCCGGCTTCGCGTCCGGATGAGCCTCGATGAATGCAGCATAGACCTCATCCGATATCTTGCCACGTTCGGAGACTTCGACGCCCTCTCGCAATGCCCACGAGCGCACATCGCCGTTCGTGTAGCCCTTGATCTTCGCGGTGCGGGACTTGCGTCCCTTCCCCGCGGGCTTCACCTCGGCGGCGTTCTCGATGAACGGCGCGAGACCGTCCAGCAACTCGTTCAGGCGCTTGTAGTTGTCGTCGCTCAAGTCGATCGTGAACGTACGACCCAGGACTTCGAAGTCCCGCTTGTCGACATCGGACCCTTCGGAGCCGTCGATGTCGTCCACCCGAATGACCTTCTCGGCCATGTGCGTCCCGTGTTCCTTCCCCTCGCCAACGCGGCGTCCATGACCGTAGCGGATTCCCGGACCCGACGAGTCCACCCGGCGCGCGGCGACACGGAAAAGGGGAACCGGACGGCCCGCTCTCCGGGAGCCGCTCCCGGCGGGACGCGCGGCGCGGCGGCGCCCGTCCCGGCGTTCCGGCGCGCGACACGACCGGGCGCCCCCAAAGATCCGGTCAAGTCGGGCATGTCATTGATTTCCCTGGGTAGCGGCGAGCACGGAGAGTCCCACCCGCGCGCGTCTTGAGGAGCGATGATGGTCGACGGCGGCCGCGACGAGAAGCAGGAACAGCTGGAACGGTGGCGGGTGAGCCCCGAGGGGTCGGCGCTCACGACCGACCAGGGCATCCAGGTGGACGACACCGACGACTCGCTCACCGTCGGGGAGCGCGGCCCCAGCCTCCTCGAGGACTTCCACCTCCGCGAGAAGATCACCCACTTCGACCACGAGCGGATCCCCGAACGGGTCGTGCACGCGCGCGGCTCGGGCGCCTACGGCCACTTCCGGGTCACCGACCCGCTCACCGACTACACGACGGCCGAATTCCTGCGCGACACCTCGCTCACCACGCCGGTGTTCGTCCGGTTCTCGACGGTCGCCGGTTCGCGCGGGTCGGCCGACACCGTCCGGGACGTCCGCGGATTCGCGACGAAGTTCTACACGCGGCAGGGCAACTTCGACCTCGTCGGCAACAACATGCCCGTGTTCTTCATCCAGGACGGCATCAAGTTCCCCGATTTCGTGCACGCGGTGAAGCCCGAGCCGTCCAGCGAGATCCCGCAGGCGCAGTCCGCGCACGACACGCTCTGGGACTTCGTCCAGCTCCAGCCCGAGACGATGCACATGATGATGTGGCTGATGTCGGACCGGGCGATCCCGCGCAGCTACGCGATGATGCAGGGATTCGGCGTCCACACGTTCCGGCTCATCAACGCCGAGGGGCGCCCGACGTTCGCGAAGTTCCACTGGAAGCCGCTCCTCGGCACGCACTCCCTGGCGTGGGACGAGACGCAGAAGATCGGCGGAAAGGACCCCGACTTCAACCGCCGCGACCTCTGGGACCGGATCGAGGCGGGCGCGTTCCCCGAATACGAGCTGGGCGTGCAGCTCGTCCCCGCCGAGGACGAGCACCGCTTCGACTTCGACCTGCTCGACGCCACGAAGATCATTCCGGAGGAGGAGGTGCCGGTGCGGCCGGTCGGCCGGCTGACGCTGAACCGCAACCCCGACAACTTCTTCGCCGAGACCGAGCAGGTCGCGTTCCACATCGCCAACGTCGTGCCCGGCATCGACTTCACCAACGACCCGCTGCTGCAGGCGCGGCTGTTCTCCTACCTGGACACGCAGCTCATCCGCCTCGGCGGGCCGAACTTCCCGCAGATCCCGGTGAACCGGCCGGTGGCGCCCGTCCGCAACCACCACCGCGACGGCTACCACCAGGCGGACATCAACCCGGCCCGGTCCGCCTACCACAAGAACAGCCTCTCGGGCGGCTGCCCGGCCGTGGGCGGCGAGGGCTCGTTCACCCACTACCAGGAGCGGGTCGACGGCGCCAAGATCCGCAAGCGGAGCGACAGCTTCCGGGACCACTACTCCCAGGCGACGCTGTTCTGGAACAGCATGGCCGACTGGGAGAAGGAGCACATCGTCGGCGCTTTCCGCTTCGAGCTCGGCAAGTGCGAGCAGACGCACATCCGCGAGGGCGTCGTCGCCCACCTCAACCACGTCGACCACGACCTCGCCGTGGCCGTCGCAAAGGGGATCGGCGTCGAGCCGCCCGGCGAGGCCGGCACCGCCAACCACGGCCGCAGCTCGCCCGCGCTGAGCCAGGCGAACGCGCCGGCCGACTCCGTGCTGGGCCGCAAGATCGCGGTGCTCGCCGCGGACGGCGTCGACTCGGCGGCGATCGCGGCGGTCGGCGACGCGTTCACGCGGCGGGGCGCGATCGTGGAGGTGCTCGCGGCCGCGGACGGCTTCGTCCAGGCGGCCAACGGCGGCCAGGTCGAGGTCACCAAGGCGATGCCGACCATGGCGTCCGTGCTGTACGACGCGGTCCTCGTGCCCGGGGGAGAGGCGAGCGTGCGCACCCTGTCCGAGGACGGCGACGCCGTGCACTTCGTCGCCGAGGCGTTCGTCCACTGCAAGGCGGTCGGCGCGCTCGACGAGGGCATCGGGCTGCTCGAGCGGGCGGGGCTCACCGGGGTGCGGTTCGCCGGCGAGGCCGCGGGCGGCGACGCCCTCGTGGACCAGGGCGTCGTCACGACCCGCGGCCACGGCGGCGACTTCGCCGACCGGTTCGTCGACGCGGTCGCCGCGCACCGGCACTGGACCCGCAGGAAGAGCCACGTGCCCGCCTGAGACCGGGGGACCGGACGGGGCCCGGTGCGGCGCGCTCGGGGGCGCGCCGCACCGGGCCCTTCGCCGCGCCGGGAATGAAACGGGGCCGCGGGGACTTGATCAATGAAGATCCCCGAACTCCCCCTGGAGGCGTGTACACGTGTCCCTCGATCCCGCCCTGCCCCGGCATCCGGACGCGGCCGTGATCCCCGACGACCCCGGGGCCGGCCGCGTCGCCGTCGCCGCCGCCCCGGTCGCCGATCCGGTCACCGCCCCGGTCGCCGGTGCGGCCGCCGGTGCGACCGCCGGTGCGGTCGCCGCGCCCGCGCGGGAACGGGGCGGCGGGACGCTCGTCGCGGTGCTGGCGTTCGCCGGGATCGTCGTCGCGCTGATGCAGACGCTGCTCATCCCCGTCATCGGCCGGCTGCCGCAGCTGCTCGACACGTCCATCGCCAACGCCACCTGGGCGATGACGGCGACGCTGCTGTCCGGTGCCGTCGCCACCCCGATCATGGGCCGGCTCGGCGACATGTACGGCAAGCGCCGGATGATCCTGGTGAGCATCTCCGCCGTCGTCGCCGGGTCGCTGGTCGCCGCGGTGAGCTCCGAACTGCTCGTCGTCGTCGCGGGCCGCGCGATCCAGGGCTTCGCGGTGGGCGCCATCCCGCTCGGCATCAGCCTGATGCGCGACCGGCTCCCCCGGGAGCGGCTCGGCGCCGCGCTCGCGCTGATGAGCTCCTCGCTCGGCGTCGGCGGCGCGCTCGGCCTGCCCCTGTCGGCCTACGTCGCGCAGAACTTCAGCTGGCACGTGCTGTTCTACGGGGCCGCGGCCCTCGGCGCGGTGGCGTTCGCGCTCGTCTGGCGGCTGGTCCCCGAGTCCCCGCAGCGGACCGGCGGCCGCTTCGACGTCGCGGGCGCGCTCGGGCTCTCGGCCGGGCTGCTGGCGCTGCTGCTGCCGATCACCAAGGGCGCCGAATGGGGCTGGACGAGCCCCGCGACGCTCGGCCTCGCCGCCGCCGGGCTCGCGATCCTCGTGCTGTGGGGCGTCCTGGAGCTGCGGGTGCGCGAGCCGCTGATCGACCTGCGCACCACCGCCCGCCGCCAGGTCCTGCTGACCAACCTGACGGCGGTCACGGTCGGCGTCTCCTTCTACGCCATGTCGCTGGTGCTGCCGCAGCTGCTGGAGCTGCCGACGGCCACCGGCTACGGCCTCGGCCAGACCCTCCTCGTCGCCGGCCTCGCGGTGGCGCCGATGGGCATCTCGATGATGCTCGTCTCGCCGCTGTCCGCCCGCATCTCCGCCGCCCGCGGCCCCAAGACGTCCCTCATCCTGGGGCTGCTCGTCATCGGCGGCGCGTACGCGGCGGCGCAGGGCCTGATGGGCGCCGTGTGGCAGGTCGCGCTGATCTCCACGCTCGTCGGCGCCGGCATCGGCCTCGCCTACTCGGCGCTGCCCACCCTGATCATGAGCGCGGTGCCGACGTCGGAGACCGGCGCCGCCAACGGCGTGAACACGCTGATGCGCTCGATCGGCACCTCGGTGTCCAGCGCGGTGCTCGGCGCCGTCCTCGCGCGCAACACGGTCTCGTTCCACGGCACGGCCGTGCCCGACATGACGGGCTTCCGGATCTCCTTCCTCATCGCGACCGCCGTGGTCGGCCTCGGCGTCCTGCTCGCCGCGTTCCTGCCGTCCGGGCGGCGGGCCGCGCGGCCCGCGGTCAGGACGCGGGCTCCAGCAGCACCTTGATGGCGCCGTCCCGCTTCTTCTGGAACATCTCGTACGCTTCGGGCGCCTTCTCCAGCGGCATCTTGTGCGTGGCCAGGTCCATGACCCCGAGCGGGTCGGCGTCGTCGGACACCAGCGGCAGCAGGTCGTCGATCCACGCGCGGACGTGGGCCTGGCCCATCCGCAGCGCGATGCCCTTGTCGAACATCCGCAGCATCGGCATCGGGTCGGTCATCCCGCCGTACACGCCGATCACCGAGATCGTCCCGCCCCGGCGGACGACCTCGATCGCCGTCATCAGCGCCGCGAGCCGGTCCACCCCGACGCGCGACATGAGCGGCGCGGCGGTGTTGCCGGGCAGCATCCCGGTGAGCGTCTGCGCGATCTTCGCGCCGGGGGAGCCGTGCGCCTCCATCCCGACCGCGTCGATCACCGAGTCGGTGCCGCGGCCGCCGGTGAGCTGCCGCACCGCGTCCGCGACGTCGTCGGCGTCCGCGGAGTCGATCACCTCGATGCCGTGCCGGCGCGCCATCTCCAGCCGCTCCGGGACGACGTCCACGCCGATCACCCGGTGGCCGCGGTGCCGCGCGATGCGCGCGCACATCTGGCCGATGGGGCCGAGCCCGAGGACGGTCACCGACCCGTCCTTCGGCACGTCCGCCCACTCCACGGCCTGCCACGAGGTCGGCAGGACGTCCGACAGGTACACGAACCGCTCGTCCGGCGGCCCCTCCGGCACCTTGACGGGACCGAAGTGCGCCTGCGGGACCCGCAGGTACTCGGCCTGCCCGCCCGGCACCTGCCCGTACAGCCGGGTGTAGCCGAACAGGGCGGCGCCCATGCCCTGCTCGCGGACCTGCGTCGTCTCGCACTGCGCGAAGAGCTTCCGCTCGCACATGTGGCAGTGCCCGCAGGAGATGTTGAACGGAATGACCACGCGGTCGCCGGGTTTGACGTGCGTCACGTCCGGGCCGGTCTCCTCGACGATCCCCATCGGCTCGTGGCCCAGGACGTCCCCCTCGGTGAGGAACGGTCCGAGCACCTCGTACAGGTGCAGGTCCGAGCCGCAGATCCCGGACGAGGTCACCCGGATGATCGCGTCGTCGGCCTCCTTGAGCTCCGGGTCGGGGACGTTCTCGACGCGGACGTCCCGCCTGCCGTGCCAGGTCACAGCCTTCATCGTCGCCCTCCTTGAAGCGGGGTACAGGTCGGCCCTACCCCGCCCGACAGGGCGAAACGTGCGATAAGGGACACCGGTGCCATGCGAGGAACGAGCCGCGTGCGCCGCGCCGTCGATGGTCGCCGTCGATGTCCGCCGTCCGTGCGCGGCCGGTCGTTTGGGCGGCGGCCTGGCGGGCAGCCCGCAGGTCTCGCAGTCAGGGGCTTCGCAGTCCGGGGCTCCGCAGCAGGGGGGACGACATGCGGATCGCCGACACCGGCCGGATCGAGGAACTGCTCGGGGACCTGGCGTTCCCGGCGACCAAGGAGCGGATCGTCGAGCACGTGCACGCCAGGAGCCCGGGGACGGACGCCGAGCGCGCGCTCGCCGCGCTGCCGCTCGGCACCTACGGCGGCGTCGCCGAGGTGATGCGCTCGGTCCCGGTCGAACCCGACACCGGGCGCAGCGCCGCGGAACGGGACTACCAGCGCCGCCACCACAACAAGCCCGGCCTGGCCGAGCACATGCGCGACACCGAGCGGCCGCCCGTCGAGGACGAACTGCGCCGCGACGACGACGGCGCACAGTGACACGGCGCACAGTGACACGGCGCACAGTGACACGGCGCGGGGACGACGCGCGGCGTCCCGCCGCCGGGGGACGCCCGCCGGGGGCGGCGGGCGTCCCCCGGCCGGCTCAGCGGGCGTAGGTCCCGGTCAGCGTCCCGGTCGCGACGACCTTGCCGCGCAGCGCGTCCCGCAGGTCCTCGGGGGAGAAGCCGGACGTCAGCCCGGACGGCCGGTCCAGCGCGTGGAGCGTGAACACGTACCGGTGGGGCGCGCCGCCGGGCGGCGGGTGCGGGCCGCCGTAGCCGTTGTCGCCGAACCCGTTGCGCCCCTTGGCGATGCGCGGGGCGTCCTCCCCGGCCGACAGGCCGTCGCGTTCGGGCTGCATGCCCGCCACCATCCAGTGCGTGAACGTGCCGCCGGGCGCGTCCGGGTCGTCGCAGGCCAGGACGAGTTCGACCGCCGAGGTGGGCACGCCGGTCCAGTCCAGAGAGGGGGACAGGTCGCCCGCCTCGTGGGAGTGGACGGCCGGGATCGGGCCGCCGTCGGCGAACTCGGGGCTGCTCAGCTTGATCTCATCCATGGTGCGGTACTGCCCGCTCACCGCGGAAGGATTCGGGCGTTTCACCGCTTCCCGCGCCGCCGCCCGACGAACCGGCGGAGCCGGGCGAGCCTGCTCCCGTCGCTCCGCTGCGCGGCGTCCTCGACCGGCGGGCCCTCGATCTGCGCCCGCTGCCGCGGCGACGCGCCGTCCGCCCGTCCCTGCCCGCCGCCCTGCGACAGCACCTGGTAGTCGAGGTAGAACCGGTTCGCCCGCGTGCGCGCCTGCGTGCGGACGCGCCCGGGCGTCGGCATCGGCAGGATGTGGTGCGGGTACGCGGCGAGCAGCTCGCGCGGCTGCCGGGTCTGCAGGAGCGCCGCCCGCTCGTCCGACGACCGCTCGTGCCGCTCGGTGAACCCGCCGTCGGGGGTCAGCGAGATCAGCCCGCTCTCCACCCCCTCCTTGCGCTGCCGCAGGTCGCGGCGCTGCAACGACAGGCAGATCCGCCGCGTGACGACGAACGCGACGATCGGGAACACGAAGAATCCGACGCGGAAGAACCAGGTCGTCCAGAACAGCGGGATGTGGAACACCCACGCGATGATGTCGTTGCCGCCCGCCGCCCACAGATTCCCGTACCAGACGATGACGGCCGCGCCGATCGCCGTCCGGGTGGCGGCGTTGCGCGGCCGGTCCAGCAGGTGGTGGACGCGCTCGTCGCCCGTCGCCCACCGCTCGAAGAACGGGTACAGCGCGAGGAGGGTGAAGAACACCCCGGGCAGGATCACCGCGGGCGCCAGCACGTTCCAGGAGACGGTGTGCCCCCACAGGGTGGTCTCGAGCCGCGGCATGATGCGCAGCGAGCCCTCCAGGAACCCGACGTACCAGTCGGGCTGCGAGCCGAACGACACCTCGTCCGGCTCGTACGGTCCGTAGAGCCACACGGGGTTGATCTGGAACAGCGCCGCCATCAGCGCCAGGAACCCGAACGTGAACAGGAAGTACGCCCCGCTCTGCGCGGCGAACGCCGGGAACGTCGGCTCCCCGGTGACCTTCTGCTCCCGGCGGCCCCGGCCCGGCCACTGGGTGTGCGTCTGGTGCCAGAGGATCATCAGGTGCGCGATGATCAGCGCGAGCAGCAGGCCCGGGATCAGCAGGATGTGCACCGTGAACAGCCGGGGGATGAACTCGGCGGTGCCCGGGAACTCGCCGCCGAAGACGAACATGACCAGGTACGACCCGACCACGGGGATCGACTGCACGATCCCCGCCATGATCCGCAGGCCGGTGCCCGACAGCAGGTCGTCCGGCAGCGAGTAGCCCGCGAACCCCTCGGCGAGCGCCAGCACCAACAGCGTCACGCCGATCAGCCAGTTGATCTCCCGGGGCTTGCGGAACGCGCCCGTGAAGAAGATGCGCATCAGGTGGATCGCGATCGCCGCGAGGAAGATGTTCGCGGCCCAGTGGTGGATCTGCCGCATCAGCAGCCCGCCGCGGACGTCGAACGTGATGTGCAGCGTCGACGCGTACGCCTCGCTGATCCGCACGCCCCGCAACTGCGTGTACGAGCCCTCGTAGACGACCTCCGCGCCGCTCGGCTTGAAGAACAGCGTGAGGAACACACCGGTGATCAGCAGGACGATGAACGAGTAGAGGGCGATCTCGCCGAGGAGGAAGGACCAGTGCTTCGGGAACGCCTTGGTGAGGTTGCGCTTCAGGAACGCGGCCGCGCCGAGCCGGTCATCGACCCCCCACGCGAGATTCTCCAGCCTCCCGGCCTTCGACCCGCCCTTCCGCTGCGCCATCTGCGTTTCTCCCCGGCCGAGAGCGAATTCCCGACGGGCCGGTACCCGAGCCGCAGGCGGGCAAACGGCGTGGTCGCGGCGCCCCTCACCGGACGGCGCGCCCCTCACCGGACGGCGCGCGCCGCGCGCCGGTCCGCCGCCAGGACGCGTTGAGCCGCAGCCGCAGGTCCCGGACGTCGCCGCGCAGCCGCTCCGCCTCGTCCGGATCCCGCCCGATCCCGCCGAGCCCGGCCTCGAGCAGGTCCAGCTCGGCGGCGCGGAGCCGGGCCAGCAGCAGCCGCGGCTCGCCCGGCGGCACGTCCCACCGCTCCTTCCGCCGCCACCTGCGGTAGGTCAGCACGTGCCGCTCGCCCGGCACCAGGACGCCCCCGGCGGTCTCGGCGTCCGCCGCCCGCCGGAAGTGCGCCAGGTAGCCGCGCCGCGCCAGCCGGTACGCGACCACCGCGGCCAGCAGGATCGGCAGCCCCTTGAACGGCAGCAGCGCCGCGTCCGCCAGGACGGGCGCGTCCCACCAGGCGTGCAGCGCCATCGCCAGCAGCAGCGCGCCCGCCGCCAGCGCCGCGTTCGTCCGGGACGCCCGGGCCAGCAGGCGGCCCAGCCCCGCGCCCGCGACCGCGGTCATCGCCCAGTGGCTCCACCAGGCGCCGCCGACGACCCGGCCCGCGAACGAGACGAACGCTGCCCCCGCGTCCTGCGTCGCCCCCGTCAGCAGGATCGTGTTCAGGACGTACAGGAAGTTCTCCGACATCTGGAAGCCGAGCCCGGCGAGCGCGCCGTACCCCCAGCCGTCCAGGGGGCTCCGCACCGCGCACGGGACGGCCAGCACCAGGACCGCGACGCCCAGCAGCTTCAGCGGCTCCTCGTTCACCGGCGCGGCGATCGTCGCGCCCCATACCGCGGCGAACTCCGGCCCGGCCGTCTGCCCGAGGACCGCGAGGAACGCCGCGTTCGCGGGCAGCGCCACCCCGAACGCCGCCAGCCCGCCCCACGCCGCCGCCAGCAGCGCCGCGCCCAGCGGCCGCACCCGCACCGGGTGCGTCCGCCGCAACGCCCACACCCCGAGGGCGAACGCCGGGGCGAGCAGCGCGAAACCGGCGGTCGCCCCGGCCGGGAACGCCCGCACCATCGCCCCGACCGCGTCGAACGCGAGCCACACGCCGAGCGCGCACGTCCCGGCCCACAGCCAGAACGCCGGACGGCCCGTCACCGGCCCGCCGCGATCGTGAGGGAGCGCACCATCGCCTCGATCTCGCCGGCCAGCCGCCGGAACGCCTCGGGCGGTCCGGCCGCCGTCACCGTGGCGCCGACCGCCCCGGTCGTGAACACCCCCGCCAGCCCGACGCGGCCCGGCCC
>NZ_QHJN01000192.1:0-13901 GCF_003947565.1 Actinomadura sp. WAC 06369
CTCGGCCCGCGCCGGGACGGGCGGGGCGACGAGTTCTGGAACCGTGGGTGGACATCGGAAATGTCCACCTTTGGTCGGGTGTGCGGGGCGGGGCGGCTGCTTAGTGTCCTCGGCATGGCGCACACGATCGAGGTCTCGGGCCTCCACAAACGCTACGGGGACGTCCATGCCGTGGACGGGGTCACGTTCGATGTCGGCGAGGGCGAGTTCTTCGGCATCCTCGGTCCGAACGGGGCCGGGAAGACCACGACGCTCGAGATCATCGAGGGGCTGCGGGAGGCCGACGAGGGCGACGTCTCGGTCCTCGGGGCGGCGCCCTGGCCCCGAAACCCCCGGCTGCTGCCGCGCATCGGCGTCCAGCTGCAGGCGTCGTCGTTCTTCGAGCGGCTGACCGCGCGGGAGCAGCTGCGCACGTTCGGCTCGCTCTACGGCGTCCCGGCGCGCCGGGCGGACGAGATGCTCGAGACGGTCGGCCTGGACGACAAGGCGGACGTGCGCGTCGAGAAGCTGTCGGGCGGGCAGGCGCAGCGGCTGTCGATCGCGTGCGCGCTCGTCCACGACCCGGAGCTCGTGTTCCTGGACGAGCCGACGGCCGCGCTCGACCCGCAGTCGCGCCGCAACCTGTGGGACCTGCTGCGCGGCATCAACACCGGCGGCCGCACGATCGTGCTGACCACGCACTACATGGACGAGGCCGAGATCCTCTGCGACCGGGTCGCGATCATGGACGGGGGGCGGATGCTGCGGCTGGGCCCGCCGGCGGTCCTGGTCCGCGGCCTGGACGCCCCGGCGCGGATCAGCGTGCCGAGCGGGGTGCTGCCCGTCGAGGACGCCCGGCGGCTGCCCGCCGCGGACGAGGCGGGCGACGACGGCGTGTCGCTGACGATCTCGACGCGGGAGCCGTCCGCGGTGGTCGCCGCGATGGCCGCGAAGGACGCGCTGGACGGCGTCCAGATCCGCGGCGCCACCCTTGAGGACGTCTTCCTCGACGTGACGGGACGGGAGTACCGGGCATGAGCGGCTACGCGAGTTTCAAGAGCCTGTCACGAGCGATGCTCCTGGGGTTCCTGCGGGACCGGGGCGCGCTGGCCTTCACGGTGCTGTTCCCGCTGATGTTCCTGGTGGTCTTCGCGGGGGTCTTCGGGAACGAGTCCACCGCGAAGGTGGAGGTGCTGCGGGTCGGCTCGGTGCCCATCGTGGAGCGCGCCCTGGCGGAGGCGCCGGACGAGCTGGGCCAGGTGCTCGAGGTGACCGCGGCGCCCGACCGGGCGAAGGCCCTGCGGGACGTCGGGAAGGGCGACGCCGCCGCGGTGGTGGAGCAGCGCGGCAACGAGCTGGTCGTCCACTACTCCGCCGCCGACCAGGTGCGGGCGGGGACGGTGCGCAGCGTGATGAACCAGATCGTGCAGTCGTCGAACGTCGCGGCCACCGGGCGGCCGCCCGCGTACTCGATGTCGACGCAGCAGGTCGAGGACGAGTCCCTGAACGCGATCCAGTTCTTCACGCCGAGCCTGCTCGGGTGGGCGCTGGCGTCCGCGGGGGTGTTCGGGGCGTCGCAGACGCTCGTGACGTGGCGCACGAAGGGCATCCTGCGGCGGCTCCAGCTCTCGCCCGCCCCGATCCCGACGGTGTTCGCGGCGCGCGTCGCCGTCAGCCTCGGGGTCGCGCTCGTCCAGTTCGCGCTGTTCGTCCTGGTGGCGCAGCTCCCGATGTTCGGGTTGCGGTTGAGCGGGGCGTGGTGGATGGCCGTCCCGCTGGTCCTGTCGGGCGTCCTGGCGTTCCTGTCGATCGGGATGATGGTCGGCGCGTGGGCGAGGACGCAGGAGACCGCGCAGGCCGTCACCCAGCTCATCGTCCTGCCGATGGCGTTCCTCGGAGGGTCGTTCTTCCCGCTCGAGGCGTCCCCGCAGTGGATGCGGATGCTCTCGTACGTCTTCCCGCTGCGATATCTGAACGAGGGGATGCTGAACGTGATGGGACGCGGTCTCGGACCGATGTCCGCACTGCCGCAAATCGGCGTTCTGCTGGGCGTCGCGGCCGTCGGTGCGCTGATCGCCGTCCGGCTGTTCCGATGGGACGACGCCTAATGTGATGTCGGTCACTAATAGGCCCATTCTGCTGTGGGCGTACGAACAAGCAGGTTGGGAACGTCCACGTCGGGTTAGATGTTGTCCTAAGTACCGACCCCGAGCATGAGGAAGGTGCCGTGACTGGAGCCCTTGCCCCGACCAAGCCGCTGACCGTCGCCGACCGATGCGACCGATGCGGCGCTCAGGCCTACGTCCGTGCGGTCCTTGTAGGCGGCGGCGACCTTCTGTTCTGCGCCCACCACGGACGCAAGTACGGTGAGGCTCTCCGCTCCAATGGGGCCGACATTCAGGACGAGACCGACAGGCTGAACGAGTCCCCGGCTACGGCTCGCGAAGACGAGCGGTAAGCCTGTCCATAGAAACGACCCGAGGACGGCGGTCACCGGAGACGGTGGCCGCCGTTCACCTTTCCCGGTCGAACGCATAGAGTAATTGACTGATCACGATATGCGATTACGGCCTGTCCGGTGCAGTGATGAAGCGCCGGAATTTCCCGAGGAAGCGGCGTTCCGCACCCGATAGCGATAACCGCCCTTTCCGCGAACCCGCGCCCCGCCGCGTCCCCGCGGCGGAGGCGCCGGCCGTCACTAGGCTGGACGGCCGGGGCGGGCCGGGCCGCCGCGACCGGCTCGTCCACCGGGCACACCGCACCACGCAGGAGGAACGTGCTTATTCTGCTGCCGCCGTCGGAGAAGAAGGCCGCCGCGGGGGACGGGCCGCCGCTCGACCTCGGGACGCTGAGCTTCCCCGAGCTCACCCCCGTGCGGGAACGCGTCCTGGCGGCGCTGGTCGAGACCTCCGGCCGCGACGACGCCGCCGACGTCCTCGGCCTGCCCGCCGGGCAGCGGGACGAGGCCCTCGCCCGCAACCGGGCGCTCCGCGAGGCCCCCGCGCTGCCCGTCGCCCGCCTCTACACCGGCGTCCTGTACGACAACCTGGACCTCCCGAGTCTGGACGAGCGCGCCGCGGCCGACCGGATCATCGTGTTCTCCGGCCTGTGGGGCGCGCTGCGCCTCACCGACCGCATCCCGCCCTACCGGCTCGCGATGGGGGTGTCGCTCCCGCCGCTGGGCCGCCTCGCCGCCCTGTGGCGTCCCGCCCTGCGGCACGCCCTGTCGACCGGCGGCGACCTCGTCGTCGACATGCGCTCCGGGCCGTACGCGTCGGCGTGGAAGGCGCCGCGGCCCGCCGTGGCGGTACGGGTGTACCGGGAGCGGATCGTCGGCGGGGCGCCCGCGCGGTCGGTGGTCAGCCACATGGCCAAGGCGACCCGCGGGGAGATCGCCCACGGCCTCCTCGCCGCCGGCGCCGACCCGCGGACGCCGGAGGAGCTGCTGAAGGCCGTCGCCGACCTCGGCCACACGGCCGAACTCAACGACGGCCACCTGGACGTCGTCCTGCACGACTGACCGGGACCGCGTCCGGGCATGCGAAACGGCCCCGCCGGGTGGGCGGGGCCTTCGCGGGCCTGCCGTCAGTCCAGGTAGTCGCGCAGGACCTGGGAACGGGACGGGTGACGCAGCTTCGACATCGTCTTGGACTCGATCTGGCGGATGCGCTCGCGGGTGACGCCGTACACCTTGCCGATCTCGTCGAGGGTCTTCGGCTGGCCGTCGGTGAGGCCGAACCGCATCGAGACGACGCCCGCCTCGCGCTCGCTGAGGGTGTCCAGCACCGAGTGGAGCTGCTCCTGCAGGAGGGTGAAGCTGACCGCGTCGGCCGGGACGATCGCCTCGGAGTCCTCGATGAGGTCGCCGAACTCGCTGTCGCCGTCCTCGCCCAGCGGGGTGTGCAGGGAGATCGGCTCGCGGCCGTACTTCTGCACCTCGACGACCTTCTCCGGGGTCATGTCGAGTTCCTTGGCGAGCTCTTCGGGGGTGGGCTCGCGGCCCAGGTCCTGGAGCATCTGCCGCTGGACGCGGGCGAGCTTGTTGATGACCTCGACCATGTGCACCGGGATGCGGATGGTGCGGGCCTGGTCGGCCATCGCGCGGGTGATCGCCTGCCGGATCCACCAGGTGGCGTACGTGGAGAACTTGTAGCCCTTGGTGTAGTCGAACTTCTCGACGGCGCGGATGAGACCGAGGTTGCCCTCCTGGATCAGGTCCAGGAAGAGCATGCCGCGGCCGGTGTAGCGCTTGGCCAGCGACACCACGAGCCGGAGGTTGGCCTCCAGCAGGTGGTTCTTGGCGCGGCGCCCGTCCTCGGCGATCCACTCGTAGTCTTCGAGGTCCTCCTCGGAGAGGGCGGGGCCGTCGGCGGCGAGCCGCTCCTCGGCGAAGAGCCCGGCCTCGATGCGCTTGGCGAGCTCCACCTCCTGCTCGGCGTTCAGCAGGGGAACCTTGCCGATCTGCTTGAGGTAGTCCTTGACGGGGTCGGCGGTCGCGCCGGCGGCGGCGATCTGCTGCGCGGGCGCGTCCTCCTCGTCGTCGCTGAGGGTGAAGCCCTCCTCGTCGTTCGAGGACGCGGTGCCGGGCTTGGCGGCGGGGGCCTTCGCGGGCTCCTCCTCCTCGGCCTCCGGCGTCTCCTCGGCGTCGGCGGCGTCGTCGACGAGCTCGACCTCGAGGTCGTCGCCCATGTCCTCGAGCTCGACGTCGACGTCGTCCTCGAGTTCGGCGTCCTCGCCGGCCTTCTTCGTCGCGGCCTTGCCGGCGGCCTTCTTCGGGGCCGCGGCCTTCTTGGGCTTGGCGGCGGCCTTCTTCGGCTTCGCCTGCTTGGCGGCGGGCTTGGCGGGCGCCGGACGGGCCGGACGCTCGGCCTCGGGCGCCCCGCCCTCGGCGTCGCCGACGACGGCGGTCACCGTGTCGGGCTGCTCCTTGGCCGCGGCGGCCGTCCGGGGCCGGCGCGTCGCGGGCGCCGCGCGCTTGCGCGAACGCTTGGGCGCCGCGGAGTCGGCAGCGCTCACCATGACGATCACACCCTCCTTGCTGACGCTCCGCAGGATGTCACGGCCCGCCGACACCGGAATGTTGGCTTCCTCGAACGTGCGGCGGATGTCGTCGGCGTCGAGGCGATTTCCCTGGGACCGTCCACGCTCGATCAGTTGCGCGATGACGTGATCGTGCAGATCTGACGCTTTCGAGGTCGAGCTAGCAGGCGACACAAATACCTCTCGAACGAACGTGTGGCTTGGATATACCCAAGTGCCCTGACGGGCCCGGCCTCACACGGGGTGGGACCTCACACTGGGCGGGACCTCCGGTGCGGACCCGCAGCGTACCCGCTCTCACTGGGTCAAGCATTCTGGCACGGCTGCGCTTTCCGCCTCTGACGTCCTACCCGGTAACTCCCCACCTTAGATGGCTCGGGACGGTCCTTCGTACGTACGGCTCCGTCTTCGTGACGTCTTCGCGTCGTGTCCGGACGATCTCACGCGGGCTTGGGCGGGACGTGCAGGGCGAGCACGGTCACATCGTCTACCTGCTCGTATCCGGCAAGCATCCGATCGACCAGGAAGTCGACGAGTCTCTCGGGATCTCCTACCACTTCGGGTGGGGCGTCCTCGGCCACGGCGACCAGCTCCTCCAGACCTGCGTGCACCCCACGTCTACGGTTCTCCACAAGTCCATCGGAATAGAAGACGACAGTGTTGCCGGTTTCGATGGAAAAACTTGTCTGCTCTCGCGGGCTGGGCCAGCCGAGCGGGGTCCCGGCCTCGTCCTCGCTGACCTTCGCGGGCGCGTCCGGCGAGATCAGGAGGGGCGGCGGGTGCCCGGCGTTGCTGAACGCGCCGCGCCCGGTCTCGGGGTCGATGACGACGTACGCGACCGTGGTGAACTGCTCCTCGTCCTCGGTGGCGCTGAACAGCCGGTCGAGCCCGGCGAGGACGGCGGCCGGGCGCGGGTCGTTGAGCGCGAGGGCGCGCAGCGCGTTGCGGACGCGGCCCATGCCGGCCGCGGCGAGGACGCCCTTGCCCATGACGTCGCCGACCGCGACGGCGAGCCGGTCGTCGGGCAGCCGGAACACGTCGTACCAGTCGCCGCCGACCTGCACGTGGCGCGTCGCGGGGTTGTAGCGGGCGGCGAGCACCATGCCGGGGAGCTGCGGCAGGTCGCTCGGCAGCAGGCTGCGCTGGAGCTCCTCCGCGGTCTTGTGCTCGCGCTCGAACAGCAGCGCCCGCTCCACGGCGAGCGCGCACTGGCCGGCGAGGGCCTCCAGGAAGACCCGCTCCTCCTCGGTGATCTCGCGGGGGCGGGTGAAGGAGAACCGCAGGGCGCCGATCGGGGCGCCCGCGGCGAGCAGCGGCAGGCCCACCCAGGCGCGCTCCTCGGTGTGCCGGGCGAACAGCCCCTTCTCGTCGCGGCCGAGCTGGAGGCGGAGGCTGTCGGGGTGCTCGGCCAGGAACGGCCGCCCCTCCCGCACCGCGATCGACATGACCGTCTGGTCGCTGACCTTGATCTCGGCGGCGTCGTGCCCGGCGTCGTCCTCGCCGCCCGGCTGGGACGGCGTGACGATGCTGAGCCGCAGCTTGTCGTCGTCCAGCAGCGCGACGGCGGAGTAGTCGGCGCCGATCGCCGACCGCCCCACCTCGGTGATCACCTGGACGACCTGGGAGACGGTGAGCGCCTCGGCGAGCATCGAGGTGGCCTGCTGGAGCCGGGCGGTGCGCAGCGCGGCGGCCGACAGCTGCTCGGTCAGCCGGCCGCGCATCTCCTCGGCCTCGCGCTGCCCGGTGACGTCGGTGTTGGCGCCGACCCACTCGATGACGGCGCCGCCCTCCCAGATCGGCACGGCGCGGACGTCGAAGTGCCGGTAGGCGCCGCTCTTGGTGCGGATGCGGTAGTTGGTCTCGAAGACGCGGTTCTCCTCGACGGCCCCGCCCCAGATCGTCTCGATGCGGGGGCGGTCCTCGGGGTGGACGACCGACAGCCAGCCGCCCTCGGCGTACTCGTCGGGCGCCTGGCCGGTGATCGCGCGCCACTCGGGCGCGTCGTCGAGCACCCGGCCGTCCGCGGCGGCCACCCAGACGACCTGCTCCCCGGCCTCGACGAGCGAGCGGTAGCGCTGCTCCTTGCGACGGACGATCTCCTCGGCGCGGCGGCGCTCGGTGACGTCCAGGACGGCGAGGACGACGCCGGGCGGCTCGCCGCCGGGGCGTTCGCCGCCGGGGCCGCGCGCGGGCAGCCAGGCGCAGGCGAGGACCCGCTCGCCGACGGCCGCGGCGGGCGGCGCGTCGACCGCCCCGGCGGCCGCCTCCGCGGCGGGCCCGGCGTGCTCGGCGTGCCCGGTGTGCTCGGCGTGCCCGGTGTGCTCGGCGTGCCCGGTGTCGGGCGCCGGGACGACGAGTTCGTCGTCCAGCGGGCGGCCTTCGGCGAGGACGGTGCGCAGCGCCGTCTCGAACGCGGCGGCCAGCGGCTCGGGCAGGCACTCGGCGGGGCGGCGCTGCTGCAGGTCGCGGACGGGCCGGCCGAGCAGCGCGGCGAGCCCGTCGCTGGCCCGGCGGCAGCGCAGCTCGGCGTCGAAGAAGGCGAGGCCGCCGGGGGCCTCCTTCAGCAGGGTCGCGTAGAGCGCGGCGTCGGACGCATCCATGGGCTGCTCCTCCACCCCTGAAACGCGGGGATGCGGGACGGACGTCTCAGTGCTCACGGACACCACCTCCGCCCCGAAGATCCCGTACCGCGCGGCAAGTTTTCATCACTATGAGTGAATGGGAGCAGGTTAGCGCTCCCGCCTCCATCACAACACCGGTCGGAGTCAGGTACTCATCATCCCGATGGTTCGCCGCCTGCGGAACCCCCGGACGCATCGTCGTCCTCCGGCCATGGGCGACCTCCTCGGGCTGCGCGCCGGTCCGCGGCGCGCCGGCGGCGCCCCATCGGATCGGCGAGTAGGAGATGTTACGGTGCGCGGGCACCGAACGAGGGCATCTCGGGTCCTTCGGCGAGTCCGCGCGGGACCGCGCGTCCGCCGTCCGTCCGGCCCGTCCCACGGGGGCGTTACCCGGACGCCTTCGCGGCCTTGGCCGCCGCCTTCATCTGCTGCTTGTACGCGCGGACCTCGGCCAGCGAGTCGGGGCCGGTGATGTCGGCGACGGAGCGGCGCGATCCTTCCTCTCCGTAGTCGCCGGCGGCCTCGCGCCAGCCGTCGGGCCGGACCCCGTACTGCTTGCCGAGGAGCGCCACGAAGATCTGCGCCTTCTGCTTGCCGTAGCCCGGGAGCGCGTTCAGCCGCTTGAACAGTTCTTTACCGTCGGCGACGTCCTTCCACAGCCGCTCGGCGTCCCCGTCGTAGTGCTCCACGAGGTACCGGCACAGCTGCTGGACGCGCTTGGCCATCGACCCCGGGTACCGGTGGACGGCCGGCTTCTCCGACAGCAGCGCGGCGAACCGCTCGGGGTCGCAGGCGGCGATCTCGTGGGCGTCCAGGTCGTCCGCGCCGAGGCGCTCCATGATGGTGTGGGGCCCGGAGAACGCCCATTCCATCGGCACCTGCTGGTCGAGGAGCATGCCGATGAGCGCGGCGAGCGGGCTGCGCCCCAGCAGTTCGTCGGCCTCGGGCCGCTGTGCGAGATGAACCTTCGTGGCCATGCCCCTCAGCTTAGATCTGTCGGAACCCTTACGGCTGCGGCTCGGGCCTGTTCGCGCCCGCGTCGTGCTGCCTTAATGGGGACGTGAACGAGGAGGAAGCGACAGAAGGCGCACCGGTCGGGCGGCGGCGCGGCCGTCGCGGTCGCGGCGGCCCGGCTCGCGGACGTCGAAGTGGTCCCACCAGTTGCGGCGGCGGGCGTCGTCCGGGGGTTCCCAGCCGAGCGACCGCAGGCGGCGCTCCTGCAGGTGGCCGAGGGGGCGGGGGAGGAAGGCGCTGCCGACGGCCTCGGCGTCCATGCCCTCCTCGCCGCGCATCGCCTGCACGTAGGGCATGCCGGACGGCGCCTGCACGATGATGAACGACCCCACGGGGAGACGGGAGAGTTCCAGGGTCAGCCGTTTGGCGAAGTCGTTCCAGTCCAACTCGGGTCCACTCTCACGTCCGTGGGGGCGGGGGCCGCCGTACCCGGCGGTAGTAAGACGTTAGCGGATGCGGCGCCGCGCGGGCCGTCAGTCCGAGCGGGGCGCGGGCACGGCGTCGGCGCGGGCGGGCGCCCAGACGCCGCCGATGGCGTCGTAGACGGCCATCGGGGACTGGTCGCTGGTGCCGTTCCACCGCCAGAGCCGGGTGCCGTGCGGCGGCCGGATCGGGACGCCCGCGGGTTCGGCGGCGCGGGGCGGTGCGCCGAGCGCCTCCGGTTCGGGGGCGGCGTCGAAGTAGGGGGTCCCGGCGTCGAGGGCCTTCTGCAGGTCCTCGACGGAGTAGGCGTCGATCGTCGTCTGCGGGACCTCCTGCTCGCCGTTCACCGACGGGGAGCCGTGCTCGGCGCTGAGCCGGGCGAGCGCGGTGACGTCGAGGAGGACCTCGCTCGGCAGCCCCGCGTTGATCGCGAGCTGCCAGGCCGGGTCGGGCCAGCCGGCCGACAGCGCGGCGAACGAGGTGCGGCGGTACAGGCCGGGGTGGCGGTCGCCGGTGCGGGCGAGGGCGCCGGGGGAGGTGAACACGGTGACGTAGGTGCCGGTGCCGATGGTGATCGTGGGCAGCTCGGCGCGGTCGGGGTCCTCCACGGCGGGGCCGGTGGCGGGCAGGACGAGGTCGGCGCGGCCCAGCAGGGAGAAGTACGTGCCGTGGTCGCCGCGCTCCTTCGCGTCGGCGAGGAGGGGCTCCAGCCCGTCGGAGTCGGCGCCGGGCGGCCCCCCGGCCGGGAGGGCGGGGAGCGCGGACGCCTCCGCCGCGGTGTCGGGGTGGGCGTCGCGGCGCCGGGTGATGCGGGCCGGGTCGGCGATGTCGATGCCGAAGCCGGGCAGCTCGATCAGCCCGGTGCCGTGCCGGTGGAACGACTCGTACACCAGCTCGGACGGGCGCCGCACGCCCTGGACGTCCCGCAGCGCGGTGACCATCACGTCGGCGAGGCGCGCGAAGTCGCCGGGCAGGCCGCCGCCGGGAAGCTCGGTCCACCAGTTGCGGGGGGCCGGTTCGGCGGGCGGCCGCCAGCCCGCCTCGCTCATGACCTCCTCGTCGGCGGGCGTGAGCAGCAGCGGGCCGACGAGGAAGTTGTTGCTGACGGCCTCGGCGTAGAGCCGGTCGGGCTCCCGCATGGCCTGGACGTAGTGCCGGCTCTCGTCCCGCTCCCGGACGATGAGGATCGTGTCCAATTCGAGCGCCGCCAGCTCGCGCGCCAGCCGCCGGCCGAACTCGGACCACTCCAACAAGATCACTCCCTACGGCCGGGGGCCGGTCTCTCGCCCCCTGGAGACCGTGCCCGGAAACCGATGATTGTCGCCGGGGCCGCCGCGCGCAAACCGGCGGGTCACCCCGGCGGGGGTTCGTGACGCAGCCCACGCAGGGCGTCGCGGAGGGCCCGCGGGTCGCCGCCGTGGTCGTCCACGGCGTCGATGAGGCGGTGCAGGATCTCGTGCCGCGGCCAGCCGTCGTCCAGGAGCGCCTGGGCGGTCTCCCACAGTTCGGGCGGGTCGCCGTCCCACAGCCGGGCGGTGACGCGCTCGTGGGCGTCGAGGTGCTCGTCGCCCGCGCTGGGATGCTCGAACTCGAGGATCACGCGGCGGTCGTCCGGGTCGGACGGGTCGAGGGCCGACAGGTCGATCGCGCCGTGCCGCCCGGAGCTGCGGTGGGTGCCGGTGAGGAACGGCAGCGCGAACGCGCGGCGGGGGAGCGCCTCGAGGTCGCCGTCGGGCAGCAGCCGGTCGACGATCTCCCGATCGAGGCCGAACGCGGACGGGTCGCGGTAGGCGTCGGCGAACGTCGCGGTGGCGTCCCAGACGGCGTCCAGGGTCGCGCGGACGCCCTCCTCGGGCAGGCCCGTGCGCCGCCCGGCCCACCGCACCCACGCGGCCAGGACGTGCGGGGCGGCCTCCTGCTCGCTCGGGGACAGCAGCACCTTGCGGGGCAGCCAGTCGAGCAGGAACATCTCGCACTTGACGGGGCTGACCCGCAGCGGGCGCCCGAAGTCGTGCGCGCAGCCGTACTCGATGATCCGGTCGACGCAGCGGCTCGCGGCGGAGCGGTCCGAGAGCTCCTCGGCCTCGTCGGACGCCAGGAACCGCGCGGCGAGCGTGGCGCGCCGGTCCCGCCCGTACACCGGGGGCTGCGGGAGCCGCCCGCCGGGCGGGAGGATCCCGGCGCGCGCGCGGACGAACGCGTGGTACGACCCGAAGTTGTCGTTGACGGGCGGGTCCTCGACTTCGTTGGTGAGCTCCAAGGCGCTCTGCAGCAGCGCCTTGGTGTCGCGGGGGTCGAGCTGCTCGAACCGCATCAGCGGGTTGTCGCGGCCCTCCGTGCGGCAGTGGTCGAGCAGCTTGTCGACCTGCGACGACACCCACGCGTCCCGGACCATCCCGCTCGCGGGCGGGCGCCCCCGCCGGACGCCCGGCGGTTCGCCCGGGTCCGGGACGGTCTCGGCCTTCGTCCGGTCGACCAGGACGACGAGCGCGTGCCGTTCGGCGTCGCCGTAGGAGTAGACGCAGACGATCGAGTCCTGGTCGCCGTAGACGTCGCGGGACGCGAAGCACTGCTCGGGCGTCACCGTCCCGACCCGGTCGGCCCAGCCGGGGCGGGCGACGCCGCGCCGCATCAGCCCCAGGGCGGCGCGCTCGGCCAGCGCGGACTGCCGGGGCGTGCCGAGGTAGGCGACGCCGGTCAGCAGGGCGAGCGCGGCGGGCGTCGCGGCGCGCTCGGCGTACCCGATGAGGGCCTCGCCGATGACCTTCTCGACGTCGCCGCCGGGCACGCGGTGGCCCCACCACGAGCCGAGGATCTCGCTGACGATCAGCTCGGCGTCGAGCGGGCTGCGGACGGCCAGCAGCTCGCGGGCGTGGTGGAGCATGCCGTCGAAAATCTCCGCGACTTCGCCGGAGGGCGCGTCCTGCGCCGGTTCCCCGGGGGAGCGGTGGCGGCTGCGGGGAGTCACGCACCTAGCTTGTCAGATTCCGGGCGGCCGGTCTCCGGAACGCGCCCGCGGTCCGGCGGCCGGTCCCGGCGGCCCGCCCGCCGGGTCAGCCGTCGACGCCGCCCGGGGAGCGTCCCGAGGGCGGCTCGGATTTCAGCATGCCCGTCAAGTGCTCGCGCGCCATCCGCTCGACGCGCGGCGGCGTGGGCTCGAGACCGAGGTGGGACATGCGGGCCTGGACGTCCGCCACGCAGCGGTGCACGGCGTCCGGGGAGACGCTCGCGAACTCGTCCGAGAGCCGGCGGGCGAGCGCGTCGCTCCGGTGACCGGCCGGTGCAGGCAACTGTGCAGGCATCTGCGCACACCTCCGCGCACGGGATTCCGGCGGGCGGGACGGCTCGCCGGGCGAGGCGCGGCGCGCGTCCGTCCGGCCCGCGCCGATCACGGCGCGCGGGTCGCCCGCCCGCACCTGCCTCGATGTCCCATTCCAGCCTTTTTGCGGGGAGAGTCAAGGCATGCCGGGTGGTCGTTCCGCAAATTCTGGACCGGCTTCTCCGCGTTCCGCCCCGTGCGCGTCGCCCGCCCGGCCGGCCCGCGCCCCCGCGGCGTCCGCCCAGCCCGCGTGATGCCGCCGCGCCCAGCCGGCGTCGACGCGGCCGGTGCGCATCCCGGTGAGCGCCTCCCGGTCCCCGAACGCCATCCACAGGTGCCCGGCGGTGACCACGAGGACGATCAGGAACAGCCAGTCGTGGACGAACGTCGCGCCCGTCCGCCACGCGTCCGGCCACGGCCCGGGGAACGTGAGGATCTCTCCGGTCGCGAGCATGATCAGGATCGCGCCGAGGGTGAACGACGCGTTCAGCTTCTGGCCCGCGTTGAACTTCCCCACCGGCAGGATCCCGCGCCCGCCGCGCACGTCCCGGCGGTCCCGGCGCCGCAGCCACTCCCAGTCGTGCGGGGCGAACCGGTTCAGCCGCCGGACGTCCGCCCGGAACGCCCGCGACAGCAAACCCAGCACGATCGGCGCGGGCAGAGCGAACCCGCACCACACGTGGACGGTCTTGACCATCTCCCGACGCCCCACGAACGTCGTCAGGAAAGGGAAGTACAGCAGCGCGGCCGTCACCAGGCACACCAGCATCAGCAGCCCGGTCACATGATGAACGGACCGCTCCGCCCTGGTGAACCGGACGAGCCGCCGCGCGGACGCCTCGCCCCGCCCAAGCTCGCGTGGCTCAGGTGGGTACGGCTCAGGTGGGTACATCGTCGCGTCCGTTCGACCGCCCCACCCAGGCGTCGATGTCGTACCCGCGTTCCTCCCAGTAGCCCGGCTCGACCTCGTCGGTCAGTTCGATGCCGTCCAGCCACTTGAGGGACTTGTAGCCATACATGGGCGCGACGTAAAGGCGTACGGGGCCGCCGTGGTCGTGCGTGACCGGCCCGTCCTCCATCCGCGTCGCGACCAGGACGTCCCGGCGGCGGGCCTGCTCCAGCGTCAGCGACTCGGTGTAGACGCCGTCGAACGACGTGAACCGCACCGCGCGCGCCCGCGGCGCCACCCCGACCGCGTCCAGCAGATCGGGCAGCGCGACGCCCGCCCACCGCACGTCCGCGACCCGCCACCCCGTCACGCACTGGAAGTCGCGGGTGAGGGCCGTCGGGCGCAGCCGCGCGAGATCCGCCATGCGGAACGTCCGCGGCCGCTCCACCAGCCCGCCGACGCGCAGCCGGTACGACGCCGCGGTGCGCCGGTCGACGCTCGGCGTCACCGAGTAGTAGCGGAACCCGCCCGCCGCGGGCAGGACGTCCTGGATCGTCCCGACGGGCGCGAGCGCCCGGCTCACCCGGTCTTGCAGGGAGGCGCCCACCGCCACCCC
>NZ_QHJN01000021.1:0-71995 GCF_003947565.1 Actinomadura sp. WAC 06369
GCGGCACCCCCACCGGCACCGCCATGCACCTCATCCGCGAACTCGAAGGCATGGACCGCGGCCGCTACGCCGGCCCCGTCGGCTGGGTCGACGCCCGCGGCGACGGCGAATGGGGCATCGCCCTGCGCTGCGCCCAACTCGACGGCCCCCGCGCCCGCCTGTTCGCCGGCTGCGGCATCGTCGCCGACTCCGACCCCGCCGCCGAACTCAGCGAAGCCGACCACAAGTTCGGCGCCATGCGCCACGCCCTGCACAGCTGACCGACACGCTGACCGGCACGGCCGACCGGCACCGCCACGACCGACGCAACCCCAGGTCAACCCCGCCCCCGGCTACCGCACCACCGCCCACATCTGCGATCATGACGGGCTGTGACCCCGGCCCGACCGGGTAGCGTCGAACGGCAGAACGTGCCCGCGAAGGCCCCCACAGCCGCCCCGGGCACCACCGCCCCACCATCCGAACCGGAAAGAACACAGCACCGTGGACCTCGAACGCACAAAACTCCCCGGCATCGGCCTCCAGCACGTCATGACCACGGCACGCGGCCGCCAACTCGGCGTCATCTCCCACCGCACCGGCCGCCGCGACCTCGTCATCTACGACAAAGAGGACCCCGACAGCTGCATCGCCACCGTCGCCCTCACCGTCGAAGAGGCCAACGCCATCGCCGAACTCCTCGGCACCGGACGCGTCCTGGAGCACCTCGCCGAACTCCAGCGCCAGGTCGGCGGGCTGAACACCGAACAACTCCCCATCACACCCGGCTCCCCCTACGACGGACGCACCCTCGGCGACACCCGCGCCCGCACCCGCACCAGCGCCTCCATCGTCGCCGTCGTCCGCCAGGACCGCATCATCCCCAGCCCCACACCCGACTTCACCTTCGCCCCCGGCGACACCGTCGTCGTCGTCGGCACCGCCGAAGGCACCACCGCCGTGGCCCGTATCCTCACCGACGGCTGACATATGCACTCGACCCTCCAGCTGATCGAAATCGGCGCCATCATCCTCGCCCTCGGCCTCCTGGGCGCCGTCTCCACCCGCTTCTCCATCTCCCCCATCCCCCTCTACCTCATCGCCGGCCTCGCCTTCGGCACCGGCGGCATCTACCCCCTCACCACCAGCGAGGACTTCATCTCCATCGGCTCCGAAATCGGAGTCATCCTCCTGCTGTTCACCCTCGGACTCGAATACACCGCCGACGAACTCGTCGGCACCCTGCGCACATCCGCGCCCGTCGGCCTCGCCGACCTCGTCCTCAACGCCGCCCCCGGCGTCATCGCCGCACTGCTCCTCGGCTGGGGACCCGTCGCCGCCGTCGCCATGGGCGGCGTCACCTACGTCACCTCCTCCGGCATCACCGCCAAGGTCATGGGCGACCTCGGCTGGCTCGGCAACCGCGAAACACCCGCGGTCCTGTCCATCCTCGTCTTCGAAGACCTCGCGATGGCCGTCTACCTGCCGATCCTCACCGCCCTCCTCGCCGGCGCCGGACTCGTCAGCGGCTCCATCACCCTCGCGATCGCCGCCGGAACCATCACCATCATCCTCATCATCGCGCTCCGCTTCGGATCGCTCGTGGAACGCTTCGTCCACAGCCCCAACGAGGAAGTCCTGCTCCTGAAGGTCCTCGGCCTCACCATGCTGGTCGCCGGAATCGCCCAGCAACTCCAGGTCTCGGCCGCCGTCGGCGCCTTCCTCGTCGGCATCGCCCTGTCCGGCAGCCTCGCCCACCAGGCACAGAAGCTCCTCGCACCCCTGCGCGACCTGTTCGCCGCGGTGTTCTTCGTGTTCTTCGGCCTCCACACCGACCCCTCGGACCTGCCGCCCGTCCTGCTCGTCGCCGCGCTCCTGGCCGTCGCCGGCATCGCCACCAAGCTCGGCAGCGGATGGCTCGCCGCCCGCAACGCCGGCGTCACCCTCACCGGACGCCTGCGCGCCGGCGCCGCCCTCGTCCCCCGCGGCGAATTCAACATCGTCATCGCGGGCCTGGCCGTCAGCGCCGGCATCAACCCCGAACTCGGGCCCCTCGCCGCCGCCTACGTCCTGATCCTGGCCGTCGCCGGCCCGATCCTGGCCCGCGGCGCCGAACCCATCGCCGCCCTCGCGCGCAACAAGCGCGCCCGGCGCAAGGGACGCACACCGCAAACCGACGACGACGTGCCCGTCTCCACCCAGCACAATGCCGTGGAAACCTCCGCCGGCGACGAATCCCTCACCGGACGCTGACCGCCCCCCAACCGGCGAAACGCAGACCGGCGAGCACGACACCGATGCCCGGTGCGCCCCCACGGGCGCACCGGGCATCACCGTCCTACGACCACAACCGAAACCCGGAACTCACACCGCAGACGGCTGGCACCCCGGACACCAGAACAAATTCCGCCCCGCCAGCACCGCCGACCGCACCTCCGCACCGCACACCAGACACGGCAACCCCGCACGCCGGTACACGTACACCTCACCACCATGATCATCCACCCGCGGCGGCCGCCCCATCGCCTCCGGCGTGTGCTCCGCCCGCACCGTATCGATCCACCCCGTCCGCACACCCTCCGCCATCAACACCACCAGATCCGCCCACAACGCCGACCACACCCCACGCCCCAGCGCACGCCCCGGCACCATCGGATCCACCCCCTGCCGGAACAGCACCTCCGCACGGTAAATGTTCCCCGGACCCGCCACCACCCCCTGATCCATCAACAACGCCGCCACCGGCACCCGGCTCCGCGAAATCCGCCGCCACGCCTCATCGGGATCCGCGTCCCCCCGCAACGGATCCGGCCCCAGCCGATCCCGCAGCCGCTTCACCTCACCCGGCTCCAGCAGCTCGCACGCATTCGGACCCCGCAGATCCGCGAACCCCGCCGACCCCGTCAACCGCAACCGCACCGCACCCACCGGCGCAGGCGCCGGCACCCCGCCGAACACCAGCTTCCCGTAAATCCCCAGATGCACATGCAACACCGCATCATCATCGAACCGCACCAGCAGATGCTTACCGTGCGCGTCCGCCTCCACCAGCACCCGCCCGTCCAGACGCGCCGCCCCCGCGGCGAACCGCCCCTGCGGGCTCTCGGCGGCAACGCGACGGCCGCCGAACATCCGCTGATGCTCGGCGGCCAGACGATGAATCGTGTGTCCCTCGGGCATGATCAGGCAAGCATACGACCCCGCACACCCGCCCACCGCCCCGACACCGGACCCGCTAGCGCCGCGCCGCCTCCGCCCGCAGCTCCGCACCCACCTCGCGCATATGCCCCAGCGCCTGCCGGTACGACTCCACCAGCCCCGTCTCCGTGTACGGCAGCCCCACCCGCTCGCAGTGCTCCATCACCAGCGGCCGCACCCGCCGCAGACTGCACCGCGGAATCCCCGGGAACAGATGGTGCTCGATCTGGTAGTTCAACCCGCCCATCAGCCAGTCCACCACCGCACCACCGCGCACGTTCCGCGACGTCAGCACCTGCCGCCGCAGATGACCCCACCGCGCACCCGGCTCCGGCATCTCCATCCCCTTGTGGTTCGGCGCGAACACCGACCCCAGATGCACACCGAACAGCGCGTGATGCACCAGGATCAGCACCACGGCCTTCCCCGGCGACAGCAACATGAACGCCAGCCCCAGATACGCCGCCACATGCAGCAGCAGAAGACCCCCCTCCAGAAGCTGCGCCCGACGCGACCGCCCCCGCAGGAACAGCAGGCTGCCCGCCTTCAGGTTGAACCCCTCCAGCGTCAGCAGCGGGAAGAACAGCGCCGCCTGGTGCCGCGCCAGCCACCGCAGCGGACCGCGCTGCCGCGCCGCCTGCTCCTCGGTCCACGCCAGCACCCCCTCACCGACGTCCGGGTCCTTCCCGACGTGGTTCGGATTCGCGTGGTGACGGTTGTGCTTGTCGTTCCACCACCCGTGCCCCATCCCCAGCAGCAGGTTCCCCAGCAGCAGCCCCAGCCACTTGTTGCCCCGCGCGGTCCGCGCGATCTGCCGGTGCCCCGCGTCATGCCCCAGGAACGCCGTCCGCGCCGACACCACGGCCAGCGGCACCCCCAGCAGCACCGACCACCACGAAGCGCCCGCCCACGCGATCGCCGCCCACACCGCGGCCGTCGCCGCCAGGTTCAGCGAGATCGCCCGCGCGTAGTAGGCGGGCCGCCGGTCCAGCAGCCCGCCCTCCCGGACCCGCCGCGCGAGCGGAGCGAAATCGCTCCCGCCCGCCCGGCCCGGCGGGGACGCCGGCGCGGACGGGGACGGGGACGGCGGCGGCGCGACGACGGCGGACGGGCCAGCGGGCATGGGCGCTCCAATCGGGAGGGCTGTGCGGAGAGACGACTCCGGAATACGACCAACGCCGAACACGCTATGGATGCGCGGGCCGGTGCCACTCCCCGCTGCCGAGCCATCCCGCGTCTGGCTCCCAGGTCTCGGTCCGCACCGCCGAAAGTAGTCCCTTCGACCGATACGCGAACGGCCGGTGGGGTGCGAACGTCCCTACCCCGCGGTGCGAACCATGCCCTTCCCACTACAACCGACAGACCGGCCATATAGGGTCACAAGTCATGAGCGGTGACACTCGGTGGATCGAACTCGACGGCGCGGTCAACGCACGGGACCTCGGCGGACTCCCCACGGCCGACGGCCGCACCACACGGCGCGGACGGGTCCTGCGCTCCGACAACCTGCAGGACCTCAGCGTCGCCGACGTCCGCGTCCTGTGCGACGACTACACCCTCAAGAACGTCGTCGACCTGCGCAGCGAGACCGAGATCCGGCTCGAGGGCCCCGGCCCCCTCAACCGCGTCCCCTCCATCACCGTCCACCAGCTCCCGCTCCTGCCCGAAGGCGGCCACCGCACCGACGTCACCGCCGACACCACCGCGGCCGCGCTGCCCGCCCAGGAACGCTCCACCGCCCACTACCTCGGCTACCTGCGCGACCGCGCCGACTCGGTCGTCGCCGCGCTGCGCGTCATGACCCGCACGGACGGGTCCACCCTCGTGCACTGCGCCGCCGGCAAGGACCGCACCGGCGTCATCTGCGCGATGGCCCTGGAGGCCGTCGGCGTCACCCGCGAGGCCGTCGTCGCCGACTACGCCCAGACCGGCGAACGCCTCGACGCCGTCCTGGCGCGCCTGCGCGCCACCGACACCTACGCCGCCGACCTCGACGGACTTCCCGCCGAAGCCCACCGGCCCGACCCCGCGATCATGGAGAAGGTCCTGGCGCGCCTCGAGGAGGAGTTCGGCGGCGCGGTCGGCTGGCTCACCGCCCACGGCTGGACCGACGAGGACACCCAGGCCCTCCAGGACCGCCTCCTCAACTGACCGGCCGAACCCGCTAAGCGAGACGAGCAAAGCCGCTTTTCGTCGTCGAGGGTTTGTGGTTTTGGGTCTACTTGTAGATCTAGCGCAGCCCGGGCCTTTACATAGTAAATTGAAGGCTTGAGTTTCTGTCGTGCCTTCTCATACCGGAGAGCGACGCCGGCCTCGGGTCAGCGTCGCTCGGGAGACGACGGCACCGCCTCGGGGGCCGCCGGCTCCCCCCGTCCGATCCCCTCCCCCTGCGGGGCCCGAGGAGGCCGGAGCACGGCCGCGGACAGGAAACCCAGCGCCGCCAGTCCCCCCATCGCGGCGGTGGCGGCGCCCGCGTCGAACGCCTCCCCCACCGCCAGGCCGCCCGCGAACGCGACCACTCCCGCCATGAACCGGAGCAGGCCGTTGTAGGAGCCGACCCGGCCCTCCGGGGCGCGGCGGACGATCGTCTGGAACGCCCCCGGGTCCACCAGGCCGGTGCCGAGGCCGGTGAGGGCGGCCGCCGCCACCAGCACCGCCGTCCGACACTCCCCCGCGACGGGCAGCGCGGCCAGGAACAGGTAGCTCGCACCCGCGCAGAACAGTCCGCCGCGCAGCACCCACGGACTTCCGGCCCGTCCGGCCACGAACGGCTGGACGCCCGCGGTGACGGCGGCCGACGCGCAGAAGAACAGCGTGGCCGGACCGGAACCGGCGACGCTCAGCGGGACCACGGTCACCGCCTGGGTGGCGAGCAGCGTGGTGGGCGCGGCGACGACGCAGAACCGCACGAACGCACGATCGCCGACGACCTCCGCGACGCCGCGCACGAGCGAACGGGCGGGCGCACGGCCCCCGCCGGGCCGCACGACCGGACGGTCACGCTCCAGCAGGGCGAACAGCACGGCCGCGACTACCCACGCCGCCGCGGCCACCGCCGTCACGAACGCGAACCCGCCGCCGAGCAGCAGCAGCCCGGCCGGCGGCCCCGCGACCGCGGCGACCTGGCCCGACACCACGTTCAGCGCGAAGCCCCGCGGCCGGCGCTCCGGCGGAAGCCCCGCCAGCAGCGCCTGCACCGCGGGATGCAGCAGCGCTCCGCCGACGGCCAGCAGCAGCGCCGCGGCGAACAGGACCCGGACGTCGCCGACCGCCCCCAGCAGCAGGAGCGCCGCCGCCCGCAGCACGCCCGCCAGCATCCCGGCCCGCCGGGCCCCGAGCCGGTCGACCAGCGCCCCGAGCGGCAGGAACAGCGCGTACTGAACGGCCACGCGCAGCCCGAGCACCAGCGCGATCGTCCCGGCGACGAGCCCCACATCGTCGCGCAGGTGCGCGACCAGATGGCTCATCACCGCCCAGTAGCCGAGCGCGGCGGACAGCTGCACGCAGACCACGACCGCGATCACACGGCGCGCCGCCGACAACGTTCCAGACAAGATCACCAACCGGGGAGGGGAGCGATCCGATGCTAGCGGCCCCCGGCCGGCCGCCCCGCCTCACTCCAGGTCGACGATGGGCGGCGGGTAGCCCAGGGCCCGGCGCCGCTCCTCCGGCAGCCGCCACGGACGGTGGACGTCCCCGCCCGCGACCGGCGCCAGCTCCGGCACGTACGCGCGGACGTAGTCGCCGCCGGGGTCGAACCTGGACGCCTGCCGCAGCGGGCTCAGCGTCCGGTTCGGCCGCGTGTCGTTGCCCGTCCCCGCGACCCACTGCCAGTTCCCCGCGTCGTCGGCGACGTCCCCGTCGAGCAGCCAGGCGTCGAAGTGCGCCAGGCCCTCCCGCCAGTCGACCCGCAGGTTCCGGGTGAGGAACGACGCGGTGATCATGCGGGCGCGGTTGTGCATGAACCCCTCGCGGCGCAGCTGCCGCATCCCCGCGTCGACGATCGGCACCCCGGTCGTCCCCTCCCGCCACGCGTCCAGCGCGTCCCGGTCGCGGTTCCACCGGTGCCCGCGCGGACGGTAGTCGCGGCGCGGCAGCTCGGGGAACGCGGCGGCGACCTGGTGGTGGAAGTCCCGCCACGCGAGCTGCCGCCGGAACCCCTCCCCCGCCGCGTGCTCCAGCTCCAGCGGCGACACGCACCCGAACCGCAGGTACGGGCTCAGCCGGGACGTGCGGTCGGCCGCCAGATCATCGCGGACGTCGTCGTACACCGCGGCGTCGCGGCGCAGCCACGCCTCCAGGCGGCCGCGGCCCGCCCGCTCCCCGCCCTCGGGCACGTCCGGGGAGAAGGGCCCGGACGTCAGCGCGTCCAGCGGCGGCAGCGGCCCCGCATCGACGCCCGGCGCCACCCGCACCGCCTCCGGGACGGGCGCGACGGGGCGGCGCGGCGCCCGCTCCCAGGCCCGCCGGTACGGCGTGAACACCCGGTAGTGGTCGCCGCTCGCGGGCGCCACGCCGCCCGGCGGCACGACCGTCACACCCGGATGGACCGACACCTCCAGCGGCAGCCCCCGCAGCGCGGCCAGCCGCCGCATCGCGAACGCCGACCGGTCCTCGGCCAGCGCCACCGCACCCGCGCCCGTCCGCTCCGCCAGCTCCGCCACATGCGCGACCGGGTCCCCGCGCCGCACCACCAGGTCCCCGCCCAGCTCCCGCAGCGACCCCCGCAGGCAGCGCAGCGCGTCCAGCAGGAACCGGACCCGGTTGGGCGCGGCGGACCGCCCGCCCAGAATCGCGTCGTCGAGCACGAACAGCGGCACCACGCGCGCCGCCCGGCACGCGTGCACCAGCGCCGGATTGTCCCGGACGCGCAGATCCCGCGTGAAAAGCACGATCGAGGTGTCCACCCCGGCATCCTGCCCGCCCCGCCCCCCGGCAAGCCGCGCCGCCGGGCGCGGACGCCCCTACAGTTCGAGGACCTCGCGGACCGCCGCGTACGCCGCCTTGCGCATCTGCCCGTGCAGCACCGCGTTCGCGTCCCGGTCCGTGCGGGCCTCCACGATCCGCAGCCCGTCCCCCGTGATCGCCTTCGGCAGGTCCGCGGCCGCCTCCAGCCGCCGGTACGGGACGCCGTGCGCCGCGGCGATCGACTCCACGTCCACCCGGTGCGGCGTCCCGAACACCCGCTCGAACGGATCCTGCAGCGCCGCCTGCGGCAGCAGCGAGAAGATCCCCCCGCCCTGGTTGTTCACCACCACGATCGCCAGATCCGGCCGCGGATCGTGCGGCCCCACCACCAGCCCGTTCTGGTCGTGCAGGAACGCCAGATCGCCCAGCAGCGCGTACGAGCGGCCCGCGTGCGCCAGCGCCGTCCCCATCGCCGTCGAGATCAGCCCGTCGATGCCCGACGCGCCCCGGCTCGCCATCACCCGGATCCCGCGCCGCGGCCGCATCACCTGGTCCAGGTCCCGGATCGGCATGCTCGCCGCCGCGAACAGCAGCGACCCGCCCGGCAGCGCCGCCACCAGATCCCGCGCCAGCCGCGGCTCACTGACCTCCGGGACCGCGTCCAGCACCGCGTCCACCGCCGCGGCCGCCGCCCGGTCGGCGGCCCGCCACGACCTCAACCACGCGTCGTCGCCCGACACCACCGGGATCTCCACCTCCGGCGCCACCTGCGTCGCCGACCGCACCGGATCCGGCCAGTGCGCCAGATCGGGCGCGAGCACGATGTGCTCATCGGCGCGCCGCAGCAGCGACAGCAGCGGCCGCGACAGCCCCGGCTTGCCCAGCGTCACCACCACCTCCGGGCGGTGCCGCTCCGCGAACTCCGGAATCCCCAGCAGGAAGTGGTACGACGTCAGCGCGTGGTCCCCGTACCGCGCGTTGCCGTTCGGCTCCGACAGCACCGGCCAGCCCGCCATCGACGCCGCCGCCACGTACCGCTTGACGTTCACCGCGCCGTCCCCGACGACCAGCACCCCGCGCCGCGTCGGCGGCACGTGCAGCACCGAACCCGGCGTCGCCGCCCGCACCTTCGTCCACGCGCCCGGCCCGTCCCCGTCCAGCGGCTCGCACCACGACCCGTCCCCGTCCGGGACCAGCGGCTCCCGGAACGCCGCGTTCAGATGCACCGGCCCCCGGACCGGCGCCTGCGCCAGCCCCCACGCCCGGCTCACCAGCGAACGCCAGTACGCCACCATCCCCGGGCGGTTCTCCGGCGCACCGATCTCGGTGCTCCACCGCACCGCCGTCCCGTACAGCTTCACCTGGTCGATCGTCTGGTTCGCGCCCGTGTCCCGCAGCTCCGGCGGACGGTCCGCGGTGATCACGATCAGCGGCACGCCCGACTGGTGCGCCTCGATCACCGCCGGATGGAAGTTCGCCGCCGCCGTCCCCGACGTGCACACCAGCGCCACCGGACGGCCCGACCGCTTCGCCAGCCCCAGCCCGAGGAACGACGCCGACCGCTCGTCGATCCGCACGTGCAGCCGCAGCCGGCCCGCCTTCTCCGCCGCGTGCATCGCCAGCGCCAGCGGCGCCGACCGCGACCCCGGCGCGAGCACCGCGTCGGTCATCCCGCAGCGCAGCAGCTCGTCCACCAGGACGGTCGCCAGCGCGGTCGCCGGATTCACGCCCCACCCCCCAGCAGGGCCCCGGCCTCCTCGGCCCGCCGCCGCCACCCGTCCGCGGGCGCCTCGAACCGGGCCAGCGCCGCCTCGTCCACCACCGGGCGCCGCACCGCGATCGCCCCGCCGGACGGCCGCAGCGGATCGTCCACCACGTCCCCCTCCAGCAGCGACAGCGTGCCCAGCCCGCACGCGTACGGCAGCTCCGGCAGCGCCGCCGCCAGCGCCACGCCCGCGGCCAGCCCCACCGACGTCTCCACCGCGCTCGACACCACCACCGGCAGCCCGCACGCCTCCGCGACCCGCAGCGCCGCCCGGACCCCGCCGAGCGGCTGCACCTTCAGCACCGCCACGTCCGCGGCGCCCGCCGCCCGCACCTTCAGCGGATCCTCCGCCCGCCGGATCGACTCGTCCGCCGCGATCGGCACGTCCACCCGCCGCCGCACCTCCGCCAGCTCCTCCAGCGTCGCGCACGGCTGCTCGGCGTACTCCAGCTCCCACCGGTCCAGCGACCGGATCATCCGGGCCGCGTGCTCCACGTCCCAGCCGCCGTTGGCGTCCACCCGGATCCGCCCGTCCGGCCCCAGCGCGGACCGGACGGCCTCGACCCGCTCGAGGTCGTCGGCGTCGCCCTGCCCGCGCTCGGCCACCTTCACCTTCGCGGTCCGGCACCCCGACCCGGCCGCCGCGGACGCCATCGCGTGCGCCCGCTCGGCGTCCACCGCGGGGATCGTCGCGTTCACCGGCACCCGGTCGCGCACCGGCGCGGGCCAGCCCCGCTCCGCGGCCTCCCGCGCCGCCGCCAGCCAGCGGGCGGACTCGGCCGGGCCGTACTCGGCGAACGGCGAGAACTCCCCCCACCCGGCCGGCCCCTGGATCAGGGCGCCCTCCCGGCGCGTGATGCCGCGGAACCGCGCCCGCATCGGGATGGAGTAGACCCGCACCCGCTGAACCCCCAGACTGTCCGCCGAATCACGCTATTGCAGACCACGCCGTCCGTACGACCGTTTAGTAGTACCACGGGAAGCGCGACCAGTCGGGGTCGCGCTTCTCCAGGAACGAGTCCCGCCCCTCGGCCGCCTCGTCCGTCCCGTACGCCAGCCGCGTCGCCTCACCGGCGAACACCTGCTGCCCCACCAGACCGTCGTCGATCAGGTTGAACGCGAACTTCAGCATCCGCTGCGCCGTCGGGCTCTTGCCGTTGACCTTCCGCGCCCACTCCAGCGCCGTCGCCTCCAGCTCCGCGTGCGGGACGACCGCGTTCACCATCCCCATCCGGTGCGCGGCCTCCGCGTCGTACTCGTCGCCCAGGAAGAAGATCTCCCGCGCGAACTTCTGCCCGACCTGCCGCGCCAGGTACGCCGAACCGAACCCGCCGTCGAAGCTGGCCACGTCCGCGTCCGTCTGCTTGAACCGCGCGTGCTCCCGGCTCGCGAGCGTCAGGTCGCACACCACGTGCAGGCTGTGCCCGCCGCCCGCGGCCCACCCCGGCACCACGCAGATCACGACCTTGCCCATCATGCGGATCAGCCGCTGCACCTCCAGGATGTGCAGCCGCCCCGCCCGCGCCGGGTCGATCGTGTCCGAGGTCTCGCCCTCGGCGTACTTGTAGCCGTCCTTCCCGCGGATCCGCTGGTCGCCGCCCGAGCAGAACGCCCACCCGCCGTCCCGCGGGGACGGCCCGTTCCCCGTCAGCAGCACGCACCCCACGTCGCTCGACATCCGCGCGTGGTCCAGCGCCCGGTACAGCTCGTCCACCGTGTGCGGGCGGAACGCGTTGCGCACCTCCGGCCGGTTGAACGCCACCCGCACCGTCCCGTGCTCCACCGCCCGGTGGTAGGTGATGTCGGTGAAGTCGAATCCCTCGACCTCACGCCAGGCGTCCGCGTCGAACAGCTCCGAGACCATGTGTCCTCTATCCACCTCTCCGTCGGGGGCGCCCCCATTCAACCGGCCGCCGATTCGAACGCGTTCAGCGGGGTCGTCTACCCTGATGAGATCATGGACCGCCGCCTGCACGCCGTCGTTCTCCCGCCCGGCCCCCGCCTGTTCGCCGCGCTCACCGCCGCCCTCGACGGCGTCGCGCCGCACGCGGGCCGCGGCGAGCCCGTCGCCGACGGCACCGCCGTCCTCATCGCCACCTCCGGCTCCACCGGCACCCCCAAGTTCACCGAGCTGTCCGCCGCCGCCCTGCGCCACTCCGCCGCCGGCACCCTCGCCCGCATCGGCGCCGCGCCCGGCGACCGCTGGCTGTGCTGCCTGCCCACCAGCCACATCGCCGGCGTCCAGGTCCTGGTCCGCGCCCTCGTCGCCGGCACCGAACCGGTCATCATGCCGAGGTTCGACCCCCTCGACCTCGCCGCGGCCGCCCCGCCCGGCGCGCACGTCGCGCTCGTCCCCACCCAGCTGCGCCGCCTCGCCGACGCCGGCGCCGACCTGGGCAAGCTCGGCGCCATCGTGCTCGGCGGCGCCGCCGCCCCGCCCGGCCTGCTCGCCGCCGCCCGCGACCGCGGCGCCCGCGTGTTCACCACCTACGGGATGAGCGAGACCTGCGGCGGCTGCGTCTACGACGGCACGCCCCTGGACGGCGTCCGCGCCGGGCTCACCGCCGACGGCCGCATCCGCCTCGCCGGGCCGTCGCTGTTCACCGGCTACCGGCTGCGGCCCGACCTGACCGCCGCCGCCCGCGACGGCGACTGGTTCGTCACCGGCGACCTCGGCGCGTTCGACCCGGACGGGCGGCTGCGCGTCCGCGGCCGCGTCGACGACGTCATCAACACCGGCGGCGAGAAGGTCGTCGCCGGCGAGGTCGCCGCCGCGCTGGCCCGCCACCCGAAGATCCGCGACGTCGTGGTCGTCGGGCGCCCCGACCCCGAGTGGGGCGAGCGCGTCACCGCCGTCGCCGTCCCCGCCCCGGGCGCGCCGCCCTCGCTGGACGAGCTGCGCGCGTTCGTCCGCGCGACGATGCCCGCCCACGCGGCGCCGCACGAGCTCGAGCTGCGCGAGCGGATCCCGCTGCTGCCGTCCGGCAAGCCCGACCGCGCCCGCCTCCGCGGCGCGGGAGCCCACGCCCCCTGAGCGTCGGGCTCCAGGGCGGGCGTCCCCGGGGGCATGGGCCCCGGGCGCCGGGGGATGACGACCGGCATGGCCGATCATCGGGACCCGGGGAAGGCCGGGGAGAGCGGGCCGACCGTCGCGCTGGCGTTCCTGGCCAACCTCGGCATCGCCGTCGCCAAGATCGTCGCGGCGCTGCTCACCGGATCGGCGTCGCTGGCCGCCGAGGCCGCGCACTCGGTCGCCGACACCTTCAACGAGGTCCTGCTGATGGCGGGGCTGCGCCGCAGCGGCCGTCCCGCCGACCGGCGCCACCCCCTCGGCTACGGCATGGAGCGCTACATCTGGACGCTCCTGGTCGCCGTCGCGATTTTCGGGATGGGCGCGCTGTTCGCGTTCTACCAGGGCGTGCAGACGCTCACCGGGCACACCGCCGAGGAGGCCGACCCGCTCGTCGGGTACGCCGTCCTCGGCGTCTCCTTCGTGCTCGAGGCCGTGTCCTGGCAGCAGGCCCTCCGGCAGGCCCGCGCCGCGGCCCGCGGCGCGGGCCTGCCGGTCGCCGCGTACATGCGCCGCACCGACGACCCGCCCGCGATCAGCGTCCTGCTGGAGGACTCGGCCGCGCTGATCGGCCTGCTGCTGGCGTTCGGCGGCCTCGGCCTGCACCACCTCACCGGCTCGGCCGTCTGGGACGGCGTCGGCTCGGTGCTGATCGGCGTGCTGCTGACCGCCGTCGCGCTCGTCCTCGGCCGCATCAACCTCGACCTGCTGATCGGCAACCAGGCGGATCCGCGGCTGGTCGCCGACGTCCGCGCCCGGCTCACCGCGGCCCCCGAGGTGGAGTGGCTCGTCGACATCGTCACGATGACGGTCGGCGCGGACCGGGTGCTGGTGTGCGCGCGGCTGGACTTCCGCGACGCGATCGCCTCCGCCGAGCTCGAGCGCGCGTGCGTCCGGATGGCGCGCGAGCTGCGGGAGGCGCACGCCGAGATCGACGAGGTGTTCCTCGAGCCGGTCCCCCGGGACGATCCTGAGCTGCGCGAACGCGTCGTCGCGCGTTATGGTCGACCATTGCGGCCGAAACGCTCGGAATGATGGAAGTCGCACCGCCCGTTGCCTTTACCTAGTAAGGTACGGGGCGGGCGGGCCGCCGGTGTGAGACGGCCCGCACCGGGCACGAAATCCTGTCCGGGGCACCCTCCCGCTCCGCGGCGAGGGCGCCGATCCGGGGCGCCGGGAACAAGGACCCGGTCCCGCGACGTTCCGATAGATGCGCGCGCCACCAGCGAACGACAATCCGCGCCGCATTCACACCACCGAAGGGAGGGGGGCGTCCCCATGCCGCGAACCGCCGCAGAGACCCCGCTCACAGGGGCGACGAGCCCGGCACTCGACGACCTCCTGAAGCGTGGCCGCGCCCAAGGGCGCCTGTCGCTCGACGAGGTCCGTGGGGCCTTCGAATCGGCCGGCATCAGCCCCGCCCAGGGCCGCTCGATCCTGCGCGAGCTCTCCGAGGCCGGCATCAGCCTCGCCGGCGACACCGACGCCGGGCGCAAGGCCGCCGTCCCGGCGGCCGCCCGCGCCGAGGACCGCGCCGCCGAGCACCCGGCCGACCACCCCGCCGGAGCCGATGTCCCCTCCCCCGCCCGCAAGCGCACCGCCAAGAAGACCACCGCCGGACGGGCGCGCCCGAAGGCCACCGCCAAGACCGGCGCCAAGACCGGCGCCAAAGCGGGCGGAGGCAAGGCCGCCCGCGACGGCGACGGCACCGCCGACGAGGCGTTCGACGTCACCGAGGTCGAGGCCGCCGACACCCCGGCCGACCTGGACGACCAGTCGACCGCGATGGGCGACTCGGTCCACACCTACCTGAAGGCGATCGGCCGCAGGCAGCTGCTGACCGCCGAGCAGGAGGTCGACCTCGCCAAGCGGATCGAGGCCGGGCTGTACGCCGAGCACAAGCTCGAGACCGAGGAGCTGAGCCCGGCGCTGCGCGCCGACCTCGAGTGGGTCGCCGCCGACGGCCGCCGCGCCAAGGCCCACATGCTGGAGGCCAACCTCCGGCTCGTGGTGTCGGTCGCCAAGAAGTACTCCGACCGCGGCCTGTCCCTGCTGGACGTCGTCCAGGAGGGCAACCTCGGGCTGATCCGCGCCGTGGAGAAGTTCGACTACTCCAAGGGCTACAAGTTCTCCACCTACGCCATGTGGTGGATCCGCCAGGCCATCCAGCGCGGCTTCGCCGATTCGGCCCGCACCATCCGGCTTCCGGTGCACGTGCTGGAGATGCTCAGCAAGCTGAGCCGCGTCGAGCGCGACATGCATCAGCGGCTGGGCCGCGAGCCCACCCCCGAGGAACTGGCCGTCGAGCTCGACAAGAGCCCCGAGCAGGTCCGCGAGCTGCTGCGCACCAGCCGCCAGCCGATCAGCCTGGACTCCACCATCGGCGAGGACGGCGAGACCCGCATCGGCGACCTCATCGAGGACACCGACAGCCCCGAGGCGTCCGAGCTGGTGGACCGGCAGCTCATGGCCGACCAGCTGCGCCGCACCCTCGACATCCTGTCGCCGCGCGAGGCCAAGATCATGGCGATGCGGTTCGGGCTGTACGACGGGACGCCGCGGACCCTCGACGAGATCGGCCGCGCGCTCGGGCTGACCCGGGAGCGGATCCGGCAGCTGGAGAAGGAGTCGCTGTCCAAGCTGCGGCACCCCAGCAACGCCCGGCCGCTGCTCGACTTCGCCGTCTGAGCGCCGCCGCGACGGACGGAGGGCCCGCCGGACCACGGTGTCCGGCGGGCCCTCCGCGTTCGCGGGCCGGCGAGCGGGCGGTTCAGCGCCCCCGCACGGCGAACGCCAGGAACTGCGTCACCTCGCGGTCGTCGAAGTTGTCGTCCGAGCCGATCAGCAGCGTCCGCTCCCCCGTCCGCAGGCGCGGCCCCCACGCCATCGCCTCGAGGTTCTGCGCCGGGTCGGCGTACCGGCCGAGGTCGGCGACCAGCCGCTTGGCCACCGGCCGGTACGGGGCGTCGCCGAGCCGGTCGCGCCGCAGGACGTCGGTGGCGCCCCGGACGTCGAACGCGTACAGCCGCACGCGGTAGCCGACGCCCTCCATCCAGGAGCGCTCCAGCGCCAGGTAGCGGTGGTCATCGATCGCGAGGATCTCCGAGACGCCGCTGTCGGCGTGCCCGTCCGCCGGCACCGGCGCGGCCGGGAGCGGCTCCACCCGGTAGGCGTGCTGGGCGAGCAGGCCGCCGCCGCGGTTCCACAGGGTCAGCCGGACGGCCGCGCCCCGCTCGGCGGTCGGCGGGGCGCCGTCCTCGTAGCGCGGGCCCTCGGCCATCGCGGCGAGGCGGTGCGGCGCGACGGCGACGGCCTCGAAGCCGTAGTTGCGGCGCGGCCCGCGGTCCTCGGTGGTCTGCTCGAGGTTCGCCGGGAGCGGGAGGGCGCCGCGGTGCCCCCCGTCCGGCCCCGCCCACTGGACCGACAGGGGCGACAGCGCGATGCCGGGGTGGGCGGCGTCGGGGCGGTCGCCCTCGTTGCCCCACAGCAGCCGGTTCCCGCGCGGGTCGAACCGGATCGCCTCCGGGTCGACCGACCCGGGCTCGCCGAATCCGGGGTAGGGGCTGCCGTCGGGCCGCTTCAGCGTGCGGACGCCGCTGATCCGCACGCCGGAGAACGCGCCGGTGCGCGGGTCGATGTCGACGCGCCCGGTGTAGAAGCGCGCCGGGTCGTAGCGCCACCGGTCGTCGGAGATGAAGTACCAGGTGCCGGTGCGGGGGTCGCGGTCCATGCCCGAGATACCGCCGACGGTCGTCCCCTCGACCTGCATCTTGTGCGGCAGCCGCCGCTCGCCGAGGAACCGCGAGATCCGCACGCCCGCCGCCGCGTCGGCGCTCTGGGCGCCCGCCGCCGGCCGCGGGGCCGGGCCCGCGGCCGCCGCCGGAGCCGCCCCCGCCACGAGCAGCGCGGCCGCCAGCACGGCGCCGCCACGAAGAACCTTCTTGTCGTCCACCCGACCTCCGTCACCATGAGCATCCGAGCGAATGCATTCCGTGACGCCAGTATCGCCCACCGTCCCCGCCGACGAGAGCTTTTCCGCGACGTGGCGGACCGAAGGCGGGGAGCGAGACGGGACCTCTGGCGGGACGGAGCGGAGGACGGGCGTTCGCGGGCCGCTCAGCCCGCGGGCACCGAGGCGCTCTGGCGGGGGTCGCAGGCGAGCCGGTAGCCGCGCTTGACCACCGTCTCCACGATGCCGGGACGGCCCAGGCCGCGGCGGAGCCGCGCCACCGCCATCTCCACGGCGTGCTCGTCCGCCTGCGGGCGGGCCAGGACGCCCGCGCCGCCGAAACCGGGGACGCCGGCCGCGCCGCCCGCCCCCGAGGCGTCGGCGGCGCGGAGCGGCCGTCCGGGCAGCGCCCCGGACAGCTCCGCCCGCGACACCACGTGCCCGGGGCGCCGCGCGAGCGCCCGCAGGATCGCCATCGGCGCGGGCGCGATCGGGCGCAGCTGCCCGTCCAGGACGACCGCGTGGCCGCGCAGCTCCAGCGCCAGCCCGCGGACCCGCAGCCGGCGCGCCCGCCGGCGGGGCAGGTCCGCGGCCAGGGTCCGCACGAGCGCGCCGAGCCGGGCGCGTTCGGGCTGGACGGTCGGGACGCCGCGGGCGGTCAGCTCCGCCGCCGTGACCGGGCCGACGCACGCCGCGACCAGCGGCCCGCGCATGGCCTCCAGCAGCGGCTCGGCGAGCCCGTCCGCGGCGGCCGCGGCCAGCGTCGCGGCGACCGCCGGGGCGCTGGTGAAGGTGATCGCGTCGACCGTCCCGGCGACGGCCTGCCCGACGAGCCGGTGCAGCGGGGTCGGATCGTCGGCGGGAGCCCACCGGTACACCGGGACCTCGACGACCTCGGCCCCGGCGGCCCGCAGCGCGCCGGTCAGCTCGGGCTGCGGCTCGCCGTACAGCTGGACGGCGACGCGGGAGCCCGCCAGGTCCTCCGCCAGCAGGTGCCGCAGGACCTCGGCCGTCCCCTCCGACTCGGGCGACCAGCGCTCCCGCAGGCCCGCCGACCGGACGGCGCCGCGCGCCTTCGGGCCGCGCGTCAGGAGGGCGGCGCCGCCGAGGCGGGCGACGAGCTCGTCGCGCATCCCCCACCCGTCGGCGGTCTCCAGCCACGCGCGGAACCCGATCCCGGTGGTGACGACGACGTGGTCGAGCGGCGCGGCCAGGCACGCGCGGGTCGCCTCCAGCAGCGCCGTGTCGTCGGCGAGCGGGACCAGCCGGATCGCCGGCGCGAGCACCACCCGGGCCCCGCGCCGCTCCAGCAGCGTCGCGAGCTCCTCCTGGCGGCGGGCCGCGGTCACCCCGACGGCGAACCCGGCCAGCGCGTCACCGACGGTGCTCATCGGGGACCGCCACCTCCACCCGGCCGCCCGCGCGCCGGACGCCGTACGCGGGCAGCGCCACCCGCGGGTCGTCCAGGCAGACGCCGGTGCGCAGGTCGAAGACCTGCTTGTACATCGGCGAGGCCACGGTGGGGACGCCGTCGCGGGTCCCGAGGATGCCGCGCGACAGCACGTGCGCGCCGCTGAACGGGTCCAGGTTCGACAGCGCGTACAGGTCGCCGTCGAAGGTGCGGAACACCGCCACCTGCGTCCCGCCGACCATCGCGCAGACGCCGCGCTCCGGGATGATGTCGGCGTAGGCGCACACGTCGACCCACCGCCGTTCCGTTCGGGTCTGCGCCGCCGCGTGCTGCGACGACCCGTTGTGCGACGTACCGTTGTGCGACGATCCGTGGTGCGACGTACCGTTCTGTGCCGTGCGGGCGGACTGGGGAGCGCGGGCCTCGGGTGCGAGGGTCGCTTCGGTCGTGCTCATCGTGCGGCAACCTCCTGGCTCTCGATCACTTCCTGGCTCGTGATCGCTTCGATCCTCGGCAGGGGCGGTTTCGCGATTGGGTCCCTTCTGTCACCGGCGTGTTAAAAAACGCTCACGGGGGCCGGGCGGGCGGCGGGCTCCAGCCGCACCGCGCACACCTTGAACTCGGGCATCCTGGACACCGGGTCGAGGGCCGGGTTGGTGAGCAGGTTCGCGCGCCCCTCCCCCGCCCAGTGGAACGGCATGAACACCGTGTCGGCGCGGACCGCCTCGGTGAGCCGCGCGGTCGCGAGCACCGCGCCGCGGCGGCTGCGGACCCGCACCGCGTCGCCGTCCTCGACGCCCAGGCGTCCGGCCAGGTCGGGGTGCAGTTCGACGAACGGGCCCGGCTCGGCCTCGGCCAGCGCCGGGACGCGCCGGGTCTGCGCGCCCGACTGGTAGTGCGCCAGGACCCGCCCGGTCGTGAGGTACACGGGGTAGTCGGCGTCGACCTCCTCCTCGGGGCCCCGGTGCCCGACCGGGACGAACCGGGCGCGCCCGTCGGGCGTCGGGAACCGGTCCAGGAACGGGCGGGGGGTGCCGGGGTGGTCCGGCGACGGGCACGGCCAGAAGACGCCGCCCTCCCGCTCGATCCGCCCGTAGTCGATGCCGGAGTAGTCGGCGGGGCCGCCCGCGCTCGCGCGGCGCAGCTCGGCGAACACCTCCGCCGGGTCGTCCGGCCAGTCCCCCGGGGCGTCCAGCCGCCGCGCCAGGTCCGCCAGGACGGCCAGGTCGGTGCGGACGCCGTCCGGCGGGGCGAGCGCCCGCCTGCGGCGCAGCACCCGGCCCTCCAGGTTCGTCATCGTCCCGGACTCCTCGGCCCACTGCGCCGCCGGGAGCACCACGTCGGCACGCGCGGCCGTCTCCGACGGGACGAAGTCGGCGACCACCAGCAGGTCGAGCGCGGCGAGGCGCTCCTCGACGGCCGCGGCGTCCGGGGCCGACACCACCGGGTTCGAGCCGAACAGCAGCAGCGCGCGCGGGCCGGCGGGCCCGCCGAGCGCCGACAGCAGCTCGTGCGCGGACCGTCCGGGGCCGGGCAGGGAGTCGGGATCGACGCCCCACACCCGCGCGACGTGCTCCCGCGCGGCGGGGTCGTCGATGCGCCGGTAGCCGGGGAGCTGGTCGGCCTTCTGCCCGTGCTCGCGGCCGCCCTGCCCGTTGCCCTGCCCGGTGAGGCATCCGTACCCCGACCCGGCGCGGCCCGGCAGCCCGAGCGCCAGCGCGAGGTTGATGAACGCGGTGACGGTGTCGGTGCCGTGGGCGTGCTGCTCGGCGCCCCGCCCGGTGAGGACGTGCGCGCGCTCGGCGCCCGCCAGGAGCCGGACGGCCTCGCGCATCTCCGGGACGGGCACGCCGGTGATCCGCTCGACGCGGTCCGGCCAGTAGGAGTTGACGGCCGTGCGGACGGCGTCGAACCCGGTGGTGCGGGCCGCGATGTAGGCGTGGTCGGCGAGGTTCTCGGCGAGGACCAGGTGCAGCAGCCCGTTGGCGAGCGCCAGGTCGGTGCCCGGGAGCGGCTGCAGGTGCAGGTCGGCCTGCCGGGCGGTGGCGCTGCGGCGCGGATCGACCACGACGAGGGCGCCGCCGCGGTCGCGCATCGTGGTGAGGTGCCGCATGAACGGCGGCATGGTCTCGGCGACGTTCCCGCCGGCCAGCAGGACCGCGCCGGACTCGGCGAGGTCGGTGACCGGACCGGGCAGCCCGCGGTCCATCCCGAACGCGCGCCCGCCCGCCGCCGCGGCCGACGACATGCAGAACCGCCCGTTGTAGTCGATCTGCGAGGTGCCGAGCGCGACCCGGGCGAACTTCCCGAGCGTGTACGCCTTCTCGTTCGTCAGGGACCCGCCGCCGAACACCGCGACGGCGTCCGGCCCGTGCGCGGACCGCAGCCCGCGCAGCTCCCCCGCGACGCGGTCGAGCGCCTCGTCCCACGTGCACGGCTCCAGCGGCGCGTCCCGTCCCGCGCGCATCAGCGGCGCCGTGAGCCGGTCCGGGACGGTGAGCAGCTCCGCCGACGTCCAGCCCTTGCGGCACAGCCCGCCCTGGTTGGCGGGGACGTCGTCGCGCGGCGCCACCTCGACGGGCGGCGAGGCGGGCGGCGCTCCGGGGGCCGCGAGGCGGAGGGTCATGCCGCACTGCAGGGCGCAGTACGGGCAGTGCGTGGGTGTCCCGATCATGTCGGCGAGCGTGCCCGTGGGCCGTTTCGCGGCCGATTCCCGCAGATGACCGCCGTGTTAAAAGGCATTCACGCAGTGCGCACGGCGGCCGTTCGGCGCCGACCGGAGGCACGGCGATGGCGAATTCTGACGATCTCGTGTCAAGCGTTGTCGAACGCTGTCATGGCCGTTTCGTCGCCTTTCACCCGATTACCGAACGGATTCGCGGTGACCCCGCGGCGCCCCGGAACGATGCGGCCCCGGCCGCCGACCCCGTCCTGCCGCCCCACCAAGATCGCGCCTAACCTCGGTACATGCCCGACCTTGCCTACTACGCCTCACTGCCGCGCTCCCGCGGCGCCGCGGCGGCCCTGCTCCTGGACGACCTCGGGCGGGTCCTGCTGGTCAAGCCGACCTACAGCGAGGGCTGGTTCCTCCCCGGCGGCGTCATCGAGGCGGACGAGTCCCCCCTGTCGGCCTGCCTGCGCGAATGCGAGGAGGAACTCGGCCTCGTCCCGCGCCTGGACGGCCTGGCCTGCGTCGACTGGGGCTCGCCCCGCGCGGACGGCGTCGACTCGGTCAACGTCTTCGTCTTCGGCGGCTCCATCACCGGCACGGAGGCCGACGCGATCCGGCTGCCGCCCGACGAGCTGTCCGACCACGTCCTGGTCGCGCCGGAGAAGATCCCCGAGCTGGCCCCGCCGCACGTCGCCCGCCGGATGGCGCCCGCGCTGCGCGCCATGGCCGAGGGCCGCGCCGTCTACCTCGAGGACGGCGTCGAGCAGCCGTTCGGCACCCCCGCCCTCGGCCGCCGCTGACCGCCGCTCCGGCCTCAGGCCGGAACGGCGTCCTTGATCTGCCTGCCGCGCTCCGGGTCGGCGACCCGCGCGCAGTGGGCGCAGCAGTACCAGTGCCCGTCCACGTCGACGCCGTGCCCCATGATGCGGCACTCGCAGTTCTCGCACACCGGCGCCATCCGGCTCACGGCGCACTCGAACGAGTCGAACGTGTGCACCTGCCCCTGCGCGTGGACCTCGAAGGACATGTCGTAGTCGTTCCCGCAGACCTCGCAGACCGCCATTGCCGTTCCCCTTCCTCCGTCGCGTGGCGTGACGTCACCCCCGGCCCTACCCGCGAACGACGCCCGTACCCGCCGAAGCGCCGGGGGCCGCCCCCCACCCCTGGCGGCGGCCCCCGGCGGGCTCTCATCGGGCCGCGCGCGGCCCCGGCCGGGTCACACCCCGGCCTCCGCCAGGCTCATGCGCCGGTCCCCGAGCCGCACCCGACGCATGTACACGGCCCAGGTCAGCACCAGGCACAGGCCGTAGAACACCGCGAGCGCGACCAGCGCCGGCGCGATGCCCCCGGTCCGCTCCACCGAGATCCGGAAGGTCTGCTGGATGAGCGCGCCGCCGAGCGCGCCCACGGCGGAGATGAGCCCGATCGCCGCGGCCGCCTCCCGCCGCGCCGCCGCCAGCGCCCGGTCCCGGGCCTCCCGGCCGGCCGCGGCGGTGCGCGCCGCCGCCCGCGTCCGGAAGATCGACGGGATCATCTTGTAGGTCGAGCCGTTCCCGATGCCGGTGGAGGCGAACACCCACAGGAACGCGCCGAGGAACAGCCCCCACGACCCCGTGTTCACGCCGGCCCAGACCGCGACGACGCCCAGCCCCATCCCCAGGAAGTTCCAGAACGTGACGGCCGTCCCGCCGAACCGGTCGGCCATCCAGCCGCCGAGGGGCCGCGCCGCCGACCCGACCAGGGCGCCGATCCAGATGTAGTTGGACGCGTCGACCTCGGGGAACTGGTTCCCGATCAGCACGCCGAACGAGAACGAGTACCCGATGAAGGAGCCGAACGTCGCGATGTACAGCACCGCCATGACGACCGTGTGCGGCCGGGCGGCGATCCGCCCCATCTCCGCCATCGTGTAGGACCGGCTCGCCCCCGCCAGGTTGTCCATGAAGAGGTAGGCCCCGGCGGCCGCCGCCAGGATCAGCGGCATCCACACCCAGCCGACCGCGATGAGGCCGAAGGCGACGATCAGCGGCGGCATCGTCAGCTGCGTGACGCTCACCCCCACGTTGCCGCCCGCCGCGTTCAGCCCCAGCGGCAGCCCCTGCTTCGCCGTCGGGTAGAAGTGCGCGATGTTCGACATCGAGGAGGCGAAGTTGCCGCCGCCGAGCCCGGTCGTCGCGGCGATCAGCAGCAGCGCCCAGAACGGCAGCCCGGGATTGGCGATCGCGAACACGAACAGGCCGCACGGGATCAGCAGCAGCAACCCGCTGACGACCGTCCAGTTGCGCCCGCCGAACCTCGCCGGGCCGAACGTGTACGGGATCCGCAGCAGCGCGCCCACCAGGTTCGGCAGCGTCGTCAGCCAGAGGGTCTGCCCCACCGACAGCGCCGTGCCGTTGTCCGCCAGGTGCAGGACGGCGATGCTCCACAGCAGCCAGACGCAGAACCCGAGGTGCTCGGTGAAGATCGAGAACACCAGGTTGCGGGTGGCGACCCGCCGCCCCGTGCGCTCCCAGAACTCCTCGTCCTCGGGATCCCAGTGATCGATCCACCGGCCGCCCCGCCGCGCCGCCTCCGGCCGCGCGGCGGCCTCGTCGGTCACCGCCGTCATGCTCGGTCCCTCCAGACGTCTCGTGGACACCCGAAGGACGGTAGGAACGGCGGATTACACCGGACGGCGCGGCGCGTGCACGCGCTGCTACATACTCCGCACAACCCCGCCGAGGGGGTTGTGAGGGCGGCTCACCCGGAGCCGGGCCCGCGGGGCGAGCGGACGCGCCGCGCCCGGCCCGGCGCCTGCCGGCCCGTCCGCGCCCGCGCCGCCGCGGCCCCGGGCGTCCCGCCGGTGCGTCCGTCCGGGACGGCGTCGGGCTCCGGCCAGCGCGGCGAGCGGCCCGACGCGCGCAGCACCGCCTCCCACCCCTCGCCCGAGGCCAGCGGCAGGTGCGGGACGCCCCAGTGCCACGCCGACACGAGCAGGTCGGGATCGCGCGGCCGGTAGTCGGTGCCGAGGGCCCGGGCCATGTCCCACGCGTGCAGGTGCCACTCCACGCACGCGGCGCCCGCATGGTCGCCCACGGTGTACTTGGTGCCCCGGTAGATCAGGTGGGTGCGATCCCACATGTCGGGCATCAGGTCGGCGTACGCGCCCGCCGACACACCGAACGCCATGATCCGGTCGGGGCCCGAGTCGGGCGGCAGCACCGCCAGCTCGGCCGCGTTCTGCCGCGCCTGCTGCCGGATCAGCACGGCCGTCGCGGCCTCCTGGGCGAACAGCTTCGCGAGCCGGCTGTCCGGCGCGTCCTGCAGGTACTCCAGGAAGTTCTCGGCGACGCACCGCAGATGGCCGGCGAGGTCGATCAGCTGCCAGTCCGAGCACGGCGTCGGGACGTCCCAGTCGCCGGCCCGGCCCGCCAGCTCCCGGATCGCCCGCACCCCGTCCTGGTAGGACTCGAGTACGCGGCACCGGTCCGGCGGCGTGCGCTCCACGTGACTTCCCCCCGCGTCCAGAGCACCTGTGCCCTCTCCACCGGGACGTCCTCCCGCCCGCGAACGCGCGGCGGCGGGCGGGTCGCCCGGTGCTCCCCGAGAGGGCAGACTCTCAAAGTTCGGTGGCCGGTGCCACCCGGTGACGCTGTGTCGCCCCACGTCCGGGCCCCGTCGCCCGCCCCTCCCCCGGGGCGGGCGCCTCCGGACGCGGGCCGACCGCGACCGTGAAAATCTCGACCGTCAGGCCGTACCCGTCGGACCCGTGCCCGTCAGACCCGTGCCCGTCAGACCGCGGCGGTCGGCTGCGTGCGGAAGCCCAGCCGGTGCGCCTCGCGCGCCGTGCGGAGCCGGTCGACCTCGTCGGTCCACGGGCGGACGGACGGCGTCGCCTTCGCCTTCCGCGCCGCGATCTCGGCGGCGCGCTGGGCCTTGGCGTCCTGCGGGTCGGGCGCGTACACCTTCGGGCCCATCGCGGCGCGCTCGGCGGCCTCCGCGGCGGTGAGCGCCTCGGTCAGCGCCCGGTCGAACGCGACGGTCAGCTCCCGCAGCTCCTCCGGCGGGACCGCGCCGCCCTGCGCCTCGCGCAGCGCCCGCTCCGCCTCGTTGGCCGCGGCGAGCCGCTCGGTGTACCCGGCGGCCAACTCCCGGTCGGCCTCGTGCAACTCCGCGACGTCCTTGCTGACCCGGCGGCCCAGCGGCATGGTGCTCTCCCTCAAGCTCACGGTCTTCTGGATCGGTCCGGCCGTACGGTCCCGCCGATCCGGCCCGTCCGATCGAGGCAAGCGTACGCGGGTGGCGGGCCCGTTGTGACGGGGGACACCGAAGTTCGGTCCTTTACGCAGTAAGGTCAGGGCGGTGGCCGGGGCCGGCACGACAGGGGGACGGCCCCGGGGCGGACATGATCGCCCGACTTTAGGCGCGCCCTGCGGCGTTTCGCCGCCGGGCCGGGCCTTTACGCAGTAAGGTCTGGCCATGGTCCGGCAACCTGCGATCAACGCGCGGAACCGCGCGCCGCTGTCCATCGAGCGCATCATCGAGGCCGCCCTGCACATCGTCGACGGGCAGGGGCTCGGCCGCCTCACCATGCGCCGCCTCGGCGACGCGCTGGAGGTGGAGGCAATGGCGATCTACCACCACCTCCCCCGCGGCAAGGAGCAGCTCCTCGACGGCCTCGTCGCCCACGTCGCCGCCGCGCCCGTCTCGGCGGACGTCCCGGACGGGCGCGCCGGGGACGTCCTGCGCGGCTGGGCGCGCGACTACCGCGCCCGGCTGCTCGAGCACGCCGGCGTCCTGCCCCTGGTCGTCACGCGCCGCAATCCCGCCGCGCTGACCGCGACCGTCGCGTCCCTGCGGGAGGCGCTGCGGCTCGGCGGCACCGCCGAGGACGCCGCCGCCGTCACCGCGCACACCCTGCTCGGCTACGTCATCGGGCACGCCGCGCTCGAGGTGCGCGGCACCGCCGAGGACGGCGCCGACCGCGCGGTGGACTGGGACGCCCGCTTCGACGCGGGACTCGGCGTCGTCCTGGCGGGCGTCCGGTAGGGGTCCGCGGGGGTCCCGGCCGCCGGTTCAGTCCTCGACGACGAGGATCTCCAGGTGGCGGGGGCCGTGCGGCCCCGGCACCCGCACCGACTCGACGTCGCGGGTGGCCGACGGGCCGCTGATCCAGGTCAGCGGGCGCGCCGGGTCGAGCCGCGCGACGACCTCCGGGACCGTCCCGGCGATCTGGTCGGCGTGGACGACGCACAGGTGGTAGTCGGGCACGAGGGTCAGCGCGCGCCGCCCCTGCGCGCGGCCGCCGTCCAGCACGACCGTCCCGGTCCGCGCGACGGCCGCCGCGCAGCCCGTCACGACGCCGTCGGCCGCCGCGAGCGCCTCGGCGTCCAGGGCGGGCGCGTCGGCCAGCGCCCGCACCCCCTCCAGTTCGGCCAGCCACCCGAACGGCAGGTCGGCCGGGACGACGATCTGCTTCGCCTCCCGGCCCCACAGCGCGGCGGCGACGGCGGTGCCGACGTCGTCGGCGGCGACGTGCCGGACCGCCGCGCGGTTCTCGGCGACCCGCTCGGTGAACAGCGCGAGGACGTCCGCGCGGGACGCGGCCTCCTCCCCGGTGAGCCGCCGGTCGTAGCCGCGCGGCACCGGCGGGGCGGTGCCGCGCTCCCCGCCGAGGGCGTCGCGGACCCGCCGCAGGATCTCGTCGCGGGCGCTCACCGGCGCGCCCACCAGTCGCGGAAGCTCTGCGCGGGCGGCGCCGGCACGTCGCGGGCCTCGGTCCACTTGCCGAGCAGCCCGGGCAGCCGCCGGATCCGGCCGCCGCGCGACAGCAGCCGCGCCCACCGGGTGCCGCGGCGGACCGCGAGGCGGTGGCGGCGGGGGTCCGCCATCGTCCAGGCCAGGCCCCGCATCAGCGCCAGCTCCGGGGTGGGGACGGGACGGGCGCGGCGCGACTCCACGACCGCGCCGCGCAGGTGCACCAGGACCTCCGGGATGTCGATCTTCACGGGGCACACGTCGGTGCAGGCGCCGCAGAGCGTGGACGCGAAGGGCAGCGACGCGTTCGCGGCGCTCTCGACGCCGCGCAGCTGCGGGGTGAGCATCGCGCCGACGGGCCCCGGGTACACCGGCCCGTACGGGCCGCCCCCGGTCCGCTCGTAGACGGGGCACACGTCCAGGCACGCCGCGCAGCGGATGCAGCGCAGCGCCGCCCGGCCGACCTCGTCGGCGAGCGCGCCGGTGCGCCCGTTGTCGAGCAGGACGAGGTGGAACGCGCGGGGCCCGTCGCCCGGGTGCACGCCCGTCCACGCCGACACGTACGGGGTCATGCGGTCGCCCGCCGAGGCGCGCGGCAGGAGCTGCAGCAGCACCTCGAGGTCGGTCCAGGACGGGACGACCTTGTCGATGCCCGCGACGGTGATCAGCGTGTCGGGGAGGGTGACGCACATCCGCCCCTCGCCGCCCGACTCGACGAGCACGGCCGTCCCGGTGTCGGCGGCGAGGAACGCCGCGCCGGTGACGGCGGCGCGGGCGCCGGCGAACCGGTCGCGCAGGTGCGCGCGGGCGGCGCCGGCGAGGGCCGCCGGGTCGTCGGACAGCTCCGGCGGGACGCCCGGCAGCGCCCGCAGGAACAGCTCCCGCACCTGCGCGCGGTCGCGGTGCAGCGCCGGGGAGGCCAGGTGCGCCGGCGCCTCCTCCCCCAGCCGGACGATCAGGTCGCCGAGGCCGGTCGCGCGGACGGTGACGCCCGCGCGGGCGAGCGCGTCGGGCAGGCCCGCCTCCCGGACGGTCGCCGACGGGGCCTGCAGGACCTCGCGGGCGCCCGTCCCCCGCACCAGCCCGGTGACGATCCGGCGGGCCTCGGCGGCGTCCACGGCCCAGTGGACCGTGCCACCCGCCTCGGTGACGGCGCGTTCGAGGCGTTCCAGGTGCGTGTCGAGGTCGAGGAGCGCCGCGTCCCGCAGGGCGCGGCCGGCGTCGCGCAGGGCCTCCCAGTCGGCGGGCTCGGCGGCGGCCGCGGCGGCGCGGGCGCGGCCGGCGGCGACCGCCGCGCCCAGGTTGCGCCGCAGCCGGGTGTCGGCGAGCGCGGGCCGCGCCGCGTCGGCGAACCGCGACGCCCGCGCCCCGGCCGCGGGAGCGGCGGGCGCGCCGTGCGCGATCGCCGACGCCAGGGCGTCCGGCGGCTCGGTGCCGGGGGCCGTCACGCGGGCCCCGTCCCGGCGAGGATCTCGGCCAGGTGGGCGACGCGGACGCCGCCGCGCAGCCGCGACAGCGCCCCGCCGATGTGCGCGAGGCAGGAGTTGTCGACGGCGCACACGACGTCGGCGCCGGTGTCGCGGATGTGCCGGATCTTGTCGGCGACCATCGCGACGGACACGTCGGCGTTCTTCATCGCGAACGCGCCCCCGAACCCGCAGCACTCGTCGGCGGCGGGCAGGTCGACCAGTTCCAGGCCGCGCACGGCGCGCAGCAGCCGCTCCGGGCGGTCGGCGACGCCGAGGGCCCGCGCGGACTGGCACGTCGGGTGGTAGGTGACCCGGTGCGGGTAGTAGGCGCCGACGTCGGTGACGTCCAGGACGTCCACCAGGAACTCGGTGAGCTCGTACACGGCGAGGGCTTCCGCGGCGTCCGCCAGGCCCGGGTCGCGGACGGTCCGCGCGATCCGGGGGTAGGCGTCCCGGACGGCGGCCGCGCACGAGGCCGACGGCGCGACGACCGCGTCCGCGCCGGCGAAGACCCGGGTGAAGGCGCGGGCGAGGCCGGCGGCCTCCCGCCGGTACCCGGTCGTCCAGTGGAACTGCCCGCAGCAGGTCTGCCCCGGCGGGTGGACGACCTCGTGCCCGAGCCGCTCGAGCAGCACCGTCGCGGCCTTCCCCGTGCCGGGGAACCACGCGTCGTCGTAGCACGCGACGAACAGCGCGACGCGCATACCCGGCCTCCCCCCTCCTTCGGCCCGCTCCCCGGGGGACATCGTAGGGCGCGCGGAGGCCGCCTCCGGCTGAAACGTTCGCATCCGGTGGCCGGAACCGGGCGGGCCGGTGACGGGCGACGGACCTTTTGAAACGTTTGCCGATCTTCGGCGTGTCGTTCTTCATCCGTTATCGAGCGCGGGGGACGCTATGCACGGCACCTCAGGGTGAGGCGGGTCACAAAATGCCCCTGCCCCGGTACCAGAGGACAATCGTCCCAACGGGCTATAGGCGGCAAGGGCGAACCGTTCCACACTGGGGTGCGTCAATTAAGGAAAGTCCACCGACCAGTAGTTGAGACCGGAGGCACGCCATGTGCCCGCACCAGCCGCCCTGTCCCTCGCACGACGCGCCCGACCGCGACGCCGCCCGCACGCTGGCCGCCCACCCCGAGCAGGGGTGGAGCCTGCTGTGCAACGGCGTCGTGCTCTTCGAGGACACCGGTGAGCTGCTGCCCGACGGGGGAGTCATCGCACCGCACCGGCCGACGGACCTGCAGGCATCGCCCGCGGCCTAGGCCGTCCGAGGGCCGGTCGCCACGGGGGGACCGGCCGCACCGATGATCGCTCCGCGGGGGCACGCGCCACCGCACCGACCTCTGGGCCCGCCCTCCGGGCCCAGAGGGAACCCTCGCATCCGCCCGAACACCGATTCCGTTCACGGGGAGACGGCGGCCCGCGACGCCGCCCAGCGCCGCAGCCACGGGACCGCCGCCGCCGCGACCGCGGCGGGGTCCTTCTTCAGCTCGTGCCGCTCCCCCGGCAGCACCACCACCCGCGCCGCGTCGGCCGGGTCCGGGACGCCGAAAGGGTCCCGGTCGCCGTTCACCACGAGCACCTCCGCGCCCGCCGACCGCAGCTCGTCCGCCCGCGACCGTTCCGGCCTGCGCGGCGGGCGCAGCGGGAACGCGAGCGCCAGCACCCCGGCCGCCCCGGCCGCCCGCGCCGTCCGGCACGCCACCCGGGCGCCGTTGCTGCGGCCGCCCTGCACCAGCGGGACGTCCCCGAACCGCTCCCGCAGCGCCGCGACGATCTCCAGCCACGCCTCGTCCTGCTTCACCGCCGACCCGGGCGCCCGGCGGCCCGCGAGCCGGAACGGCTGCGTCACCCGCGCCACCGCGCCGCCGAGCCCCAGCGCCGCGTCCCGCACCGCCAGCAGGTCCGGGGCGTCCACTCCCCCGTTCGACCCGTGCGTCAGGACCAGCAGGAACGCGGGGCCCGCGGGCTCGTCGAGCGCGGCCTCCGCGGGACCGTGCGCGGTCGTGATCTGCATGCCGCCACCGTAGCGACCGTCCCGATGATCTTGTGAGGCAGACTGGGCGCATGGAGAAGATGACCGACGACGAGTGGCGCGCGTTCGTCACCGCGGGCACCCGCACGGGCAAGTGCGCCGTCACCCGCAAGGACGGCGCCCCGCACGTGACGCCGATCTGGTTCGTGCTCGACGGCGACGACCTGCTGTTCAACACCGGCGCGTCCACCGTCAAGGGGCGCGCGCTGGCCCGCGACCCGCGCCTGTCGGTGTGCGTCGACGACCAGGAGCCGCCGTACTCGTTCGTGCTGCTGCGGGCGGAGGCGGCGCTCGTCGAGGACCTGGACGAGATGCGCCGCTGGGCCACCGCGATCGGCGCCCGCTACATGGGCGCGGACCGGGCCGAGGAGTTCGGCGCCCGCAACGCCGTCCCCGGCGAGTACCTCGTGCGCGCCCGGATCACCGGCGTCGTCGCCGAACGCGACGTCGCCCACTAGACCCGCCGGGCCGCCGCCGGCGCGCGGGCCCGCGGGGCGTTCGTCCGGGACGTCCGGTTCCCGGTGGAGAGCGGTGGGGGCGCGGGCGCGGCGTTCACTCGGCGGCCGCGGTGCGCGGGCGCAGCGCGTCGACGACCAGGCCCCGGGTGCGGAGCCGGAGTCCGTCGGGCCAGGCGCCGGTGAGGGCGCCCTGCGCGGTGGCCGTCACCAGGGCCATCACCTCGGGCGGCCGGACGTTCGCGCGGACGGCGCCCGCGCGCTGGGCGGCGTCCAGGAGGGCGCCGAACGCGTCCGCGAGGGACGCGATCTGCTCGCCGGGATCGACGGGGACGCCCTCGGCGGCGAGCAGGCCCAGGACGTCGCCGGTCTCGGACGCCGAGTCGACCAGGTACGCGATGTAGTCGAACAGGGCGGTGGCGGGGTCGCCCTCGGCCAGGAGCGCGTCGGCGCGGGCGACCAGCCGGGCGCGGACCTCCTTCATGATCGCGGCGAGCAGGTCGCGCTTGGTCGGGAAGTGGCGGAACACCGTGCCGACGGCGACGCCGGCGCGGGCGGCGACCTCCTCGGTGGAGGCCGCGGCGCCGTGCTCGGCGAACACCGCCTCGGCGGCGGCGAGGATGCGGGCTCGGTTGCGCCGGGCGTCGGCGCGCAGGGGCTTGTCCATGTGCGTGCGGTCCCGTTGACAAGATGAGTGGCGACTCATATTTTCCAAGATGAGTAGCGACTCATCTTAATGGAGGCGGCCCATGACGCCGAGGGGTCTGTTCGCGCGGTTCCAGGACAACGTGCTCGCCGGGCGGCCGGGCCTGGACGAGGGCATGCTCGGGGACGGCACCGTGGTCGAGACGCCGTTCTCGCCCGAGGGTCACCGCCGGTTCGAGGGGCGGGACGCGGTGGCGGCCATGCTCGAGGCGGGTCGCGGCCTCCCCGTGGAGTTCGAGGCGTTCCGGCGGGTGGTCGTGCACGAGACCGCCGATCCGGACGTGATCGTCGCCGAGTACGAGTTGGTCGCGCGGATCCCCGCGACGGGACGGCGGGCGGCGGGCGCGTTCGTCCTCGTCCTGCGGGCGCGGGACGGGCGGGTCGCGCACTGGCGCGAGTACCAGGACGTCGGGGCGATGGCCCGGGCCTTCGCCGCCTAGGGCGTCCGGGCCCCCGCCGCCCGGGGTCACTCGTCGTCGAGAGCGTACTCGAGGTAGCGGTCGGCGGAGCGGCGCACGGCGTTCTTGCCGTCGGCGTAGACGATCTTGCGCCACCAGGCCCCGTAGACGCGGTCGAAGTCGTAGGGCTCGAGGAGGCGCAGCGCGCGCCGGACGGTCCGGGGGCGCTCGGGGATGAAGTTCGGGTAGCTGTACATGAAGCTCACCCAGTCGCGGTCGTTGACGACCTGCAGGATGTCGCCGGAGAACAGCGCGCGGGCGTCGCGCCAGTGCAGGACCTGGCCGCCGTCGAAGTGCACGCCCGCGTTGATCAGGGTGACGCCTTCGGCGATCTCGCACGTGTCGCCCGTCCAGAAGACGACGGCGTCGTCGGGGCGGGCGACCCAGCGGCGGTCGGCCTCGTGGATGTACACGGGGGCGCCGAACGCGTGCGCCCACTCGACCATCGTGCCGTAGTAGTGCGGGTGGCTGATCGCGATCGCGTCGACGCCGCCGAGGTCGTTCACCTCGCGGATCACGTCGTTGTCGATGTACGTGACCATGTCCCAGAGCACGTTCCCGGCGGGCGTGCGCAGCAGCAGCGCCCGCTGGCCGATCGCGATGGAAGGCTCGGTGCCGATGCCGACGACGTCCAGGCCCTCGTCCTCGATCCGCGCGCGGTGCCCGGCCGCCCCCAGCTCCTCCAGGCTCGTCCAGCGCTGCCCCTCCCAGCCGACGTACTGCCGCTCGTCCTCGCAGATCGGGCAGTCGGGGCGGGGAGCGCCGTACTGGACGCCGCAGGTGACGCAGATCGGGAATTCCATGATCGGCATTGTGAACGGGAGGCGGCCGGGGGTGCAACGCGGCGTGCGGGTGGGCCAGGATGGACGGTCGTGAGCACCTCGGAATTCGCCTTCGACGCCATCGACGACCTCGACGCGGGCGCGGCGCGCCTCGTCGCCACCCTGTCCGCACTGGACGGGGCCGGCCTGCGCGCCCCCTCGGCGCTGCCGGGATGGAGCCGCGCGCACGTCGCCACGCACATCGCCCGCAACGCCGACTCGCTCTGCAACCTGCTGGAATGGGCGCGCACCGGCACGGAGATCCCGCAGTACCCCAGCGTGGAGCAGCGCAACGCCGACATCGAAGCCGGCGTCAGGCGGGGGCGCGACGAGATCGTCGAGGACGTGCGCGCCAGTGCCGCCCGGTTCACCGGGCTGGCCCGCGCGCTCCCGGTGGACGCCCGGGACGCGCGGGTGCGGGCGATGGCGGGGTTCGAGCACCCGGCCTGGTACCTGATCCTGCGGCGCTGGCACGAGGTCGAGGCCCACCACGTCGACCTCGCCGCCGGGTACGGGCCCGCCGACTGGCCCGACCGGTACGTCGGGTGGGCGCTGCGCAGCACGCTGGCCGACATGGCGGTGCTGCCCGCCGAGCGGCTCCCCGGCCTGGCCGGGCACCGGATCGTCGTGACGGACCTCGGCGAGGAGGCGGTGCTCGGCGAGGCGACCGGCGCCGAGGCGTCCGGGACGGCCCGCGCGCTGCTCGGCTGGCTGAGCGGGCGGTCGGACGGCGCGGGCGTGGCGGCCCGCGGGGCGCTCCCGGAGCCGCCGCCGTGGCCGCACGCCCCCGCCGGGTTCCGCTAGTCGCGGTCCGCCAGCCGGCGCAGCGCGTCGGCCGACCGGACGACGATCACGTTGCGGGCGACGTCGAGGCCGCCGCGGACGGACTCCGCGGTGAGGATCTGCGCGACCTTGCGGCGGCCCATCCCGGCCCACCGCCCGAGGTCCTGCTGGGACACCGGGAGCCGCACCTCGACGCCCGCGGCGGCCCCGTCCCCGGGGCCGCCGTCCCCGGCGAGCGGGGAGCCGAACCGCGACGTCAGGCGCAGCAGCCGGCCGGCGAGGCGGCGCTCGGGGTCGTCGGGGAAGTGCGCGACGCGGAGCTCGTCGGCGTCGCGGAGCCGCTCGGCGAGGACGGCCGCGACCGCCCAGACCGTCCCGGGGTGGGCGTCCAGGACGCGGCGGAACCGGTCGGCGGTCAGCCTGGTCGCCTCCACCGCGGTGAGCGCCTCGGCGTTGGCGTGCCGGACGCCGCCGTCGACGGCCTCCAGCTCGCCGACGAGGTCGCCCGGCCCGAGCACGTCCAGGATCGCGACGTCGCCCGCGCGGTCCACCCACACCTTCACGGCGCCGCGGTGCAGGACGAAGACCTGGGACGTGTGGGTGTGCTCGCGCACGAGGAACGCCCCCGGCTTCATCATCACGGTCGTCCCCTCGCGCCGCAGCGCCTCCCGGGCGCGCTCGGGCAGCGCGTCCCAGAAGCGGGTGAGCTCCATGTCGCCTCCTCGCGGGACCCGGCGGGGTCACGGGTCCCGGCCCCAGTCAACGCCGCGATGCGGCACGAGTCAGCGTCTTCCGTCACATCTCCAGCGATCGGTCCGATTCGAGCCACTTGTCGAGGGCGCGGACGCGGCGGGCGCAGTCGGCGGCGGCGTCCGCGTCGCCGAGCGCCCGGTACGACGCGGCCTGCAGCCGGAGCGCCTCGCGCCGCCCCGGATGGTCGTCCATGTCGCGGCGGATGGCGATCTCGGCGTCGAAGTGCGCGGCCGCCCGCGCGTGCTCGCCGCGCAGCTGCGACGCGCGCGCCATCACGTGCAGCGCGTACGCCTGCTCGCGGGCGTCGCCGAGCTCGGCCGCGAGGTCCAGCGCCCGCCGCGCCGTCTCGAGGGCGTCGTCGGCGCGGCCGAGGTCCAGGTGGACGGCGGCGAGGTGCACCAGCGCGGTTCCCTCGGCGTACCGGTCGCCCGCCTCGCCGATGAGCCGCAGCGCCTCCAGGCCGACGCGCAGGGCGTCGTGCGGGCGGCCGCTGCGGCGCAGCACCAGCGCGAGGGTGTCGGTGCCGACGCCGAGCCCGTGCCGGTCGCCGGCGGCGCGGCGGATGCCCAGCGCCTGCTGCGCGGCACGCTCGGCGTCCTCCGGCAGCCCGAGCCGCAGGTAGGTGCGGGCGAGGCTGCCGAGCGTGCCGGCCAGCCTGCCGCGGGCGCCGAGCCGGTGCCACAGGTCGAGGGCCTCCAGGCCGAGGACGAACGCCTCCTGCGGGCGCCCGAGGCGGCGCATCACCACCGACAGCTGCTCCAGGTCGTTGGCCTCGCCGTGCCGGTCGCCGATCTCCCGGCGCACCTCGAGCGCGTGCAGCAGGTGCTCGCGGGCCTCCCGGTGGCGGCCGTGCCGCAGGTGGACGACGCCGATCTGCGCGAGCGTCTCGGCCTCGCCGTGCCGGTCGCCGACGTCGCGGTGCAGGCGCAGGGCGTCCCCGCAGTAGGTGAACGCCTCCGCGAACCGCGCCGCGTCGCACGTCAGCATCCCGAGGGTGGTGAGCGCGCGCGCCTCCCCGTGGCGCGCGCCCAGCGCGCGGTACGTGCGCAGGGCCTGTTCGGCGTCCTGCATGGCCAGGTCGCGCTGGCCGAGGGAGGCGTGCATGCGCGCCAGGAGGGTGAGCGCCTGCGCCGCGCCGAGCTGGTCGGCTTGTTCTTGGCGGATGTAAAGGGCCTCCAGGGCGTACAGGACGGCGTCCCGGACGTTCCCCCAGCGGCGGTGGACCCTCGCCAGGGTGAACAGGGTTCCCGCCACGCCGGGCATGTCGCCGATGCGCCTGCGTATGGCGAGCGCCCGGTCCGCGTGTTCGAGGGCCCGTTCGTGGTCGGAAAGCCCCACGTGCGCGCGGGCGAGCGTGTCGTGCGCCTGGGCGACGCCCGCGTCGTCTCCGAGCTCGCCGTGGGCGGCGAGGGCGCAGCGGGCGTGGTCGATGGCGGTCGGGTACCGGCCCAGGGCGGCGTGCACGTCGGCGAGCGTCGCCAGGGTCGCGGCCTCCCCGTACCGGTCGGGCGGGTCGACGGCGCGGAACCCGCGCCGCGCGTCCTCCCCGTACCCGACGGCCTGCTGGGCGCGGTCGAGCTCGACGTGCGCGACGGCGAGGTCGTGCAGCATGACGGCGGCGGCCGCCCAGTCCTCCTCGGCGCGCGCCGCGCGCAGGCCGGCCTGCAGGACCGCGACGTTGTCCTCGCCGTACCGCCGGAGACGCTGGAAGTCGAACAGGGCGTCGGCGAGTTCCCAGCACGTCCGGTGCAGGCCGAGCCGGGCCGCCTGGTGCACGGCCGCGACGAGGTTGCGCCGCTCGGCCTCGAACCAGGCGAGCCCGGCGGCCCGCACGTCCCGGTCGGGAGCCGGGCGGGACGCCCGCACCCGGGCGCCCGCGGCCGGGCCCGGCGCCGCGGCGGGGCGGGCGGGGGCGCCGAGCCGCTCCCCCGCCGCCCGCGCCCCCGCCAGGTACGCGGCCAGCAGCCGCCGCTGCGCGGCCTGCAGGTCGCTGTCGTCGTCCTCGACGAGCGCGCGCCCCCGCGCGAACTCGCGGAGCAGGTCGTGCATCCGGTAGCGGCCGGGCGCGGTGTCCCGGACCAGGTACGCCTGCCGCAGGCCCTCCAGGCAGTCGCGCGCCCCGTCCTCGGTCCGGCCCATGAGGGCGGCGAGGGCCGCGGCGGTGAAGTCGGGCCCGGCGACGAGCCCGAGCCTGCGGAACGCCTCCCGCTGGTCGGGGCCCAGCCCCCGGTAGGCCACCTCGAAGGTCGGGCTCAGGACGCCCTGGAGCGCTCCGCCCGGAGCCGCCGGGCCCCGGACGCCGTCCCGGGCGCCCCCGCCGGACGTGCCGGGCGCGGTCTCCTCGTCGTGCGCCGTCAGCTCCCGGACCGTCTCCGCGATGGACTCGTCCGGGTTCTCGGCGAGCCGGCCCGCCATCACCGCCAGGGCCAGCGGCAGCCGGCCGCACTCGCGGGCCAGCCGGGCGAGCGGCCGCCGCTCCCCCCGCACCCGCGGGTCGTCCGGCCCGAGCACGCCCGCGATCAGGTCCTCGGCCTCCTGCTCCGCCAGTTCCCGCAGCTCCAGCGTGCGGACGTCCGTGCCGCGCAGCAGCGGCGGGAGCCGGCGGCGGCTCGTCACGATCACCAGGCCGGACGCCGCCGCCGACAGCAGCGGGCCCACCTGCTCGGGACCGGCGGCGTTGTCGAGGATCAGCAGCATCCGGCGGTCGGCCAGCAGCGACCGGCACTGCGCCGCCAGGCCCGCCTCGGTGCGCGGCAGTTGGTCGCCGGGGACGCCCGCCGCGCGCAGCACCTGCCCCATCGCCTCACCGGGCGTGGCGGGGGCGCGGGACGTCCCGCGCAGGTCGGTGAACAGGATCCCGTCGGGGAACCGCCCGGCCGTCCGGTGCGCCCAGTGCAGCGCCAGCGCCGTCTTGCCGACCCCGGCCATGCCCTGGACGACGACCGCGCGCGGCCACTCGGCCTGCGCGACGAGCATGTCGAGCTTGCGGAGGCTGACGTCGCGGCCGGTGAAGAAGGGGTTGTCCGCGGGGAGCCCCGCCAGGTCGGGCCGCGCACCGGACGGCTCCAGCCGCACGGGTTCGCGCGCGGCGAGCCCGCCGGGCTCCGGCGGCGCGGGGGCGTGCTCGACGGCCGGCCACTCGTCGCCCCAGGGGCTGGCGGCGCGGCGCAGCCGCTCCGGATCCAGGACGATCAGCGGGCGGGGGCGCCGGTCCAGGATGCCCTTGGCGCGCCACAGCCGGAACCAGCGGACGAGCGTCTCGCGGGAGATCCCCGCCCAGTTCGCCAGCTCGGCCTGGCTGAGCCGCAGCGGGACCTCCAGCCCGCGCGAGGTGCGCTCCCCGAACCGGTGGACCAGCTCGAGCAGGTGGTAGGCGAGGCGCTGCGGATGGTCGGCGGCGCGCACGGCGTGCCGGCGGCCGCCGTAGGTGACGGTCTGCGAGACGGCGTGCATCATCGCCTCGGCGACCCGCGGGTTGGCGGCCAGCAGGCGGCGGAACGTGCGGCGCTCCACCCGGAGCGCCACGACGTGGTCGAGCGCGGCGACCGTCCCGCGCTGGGGGTGCCCCCACGGGCCGAGGACGCCGACGAGGTCGCCGGGCCCGAACAGGTCGATGATCGACTGGTCGCCCTCGCTGGAGTCGACGAACTCCTTGGCGACGGCGTTGCCCGCCGCCCGCGGCACCTCCTTGAACAGGACGTACACCGCGGGGGCCGCCACGCCCTGGTGGCACAGCGTCCCCCGCGGCGGGACGGTCGTGGTGCGGCCCATCGCCCGCAGGGCCTGCCGGTCCGCGGGCGCGAGCCGCGCCCAGAAGCTGCCCGGGCGCACGCCGTGCCCCGGATCATGGCCCGGGTCCGGGTCCGCGCCGTGATCCGGGCCGGGCGCGAGCGGGTGCTCGAGAGGATGCTCCAGCACGGGTCACCCGCCGCCCGCCGCCGCCGCGAGCGACCAGAACAGGAACAGCACCGCGGTCGTCACGGCCCACGCGACCGCCCGCCAGGACAGCTCGCCGCACCGGTGCGCGGCCGACAGCAGCCGCCGCAGCTCCCGGTCGCGGACCGCCGCGTCGAGCGCGGCGGCCGACGCGAACGTCGTCCACGGCACCGCCGGGTCGACCGGCGCGCCGGTGCGGCCGCGGACCTCGCCGAGCACCGCCACCAGCGTCCGGCGGGACCGGACGGTGAACGCCGCCGAGGCCGCGAACGCCCCGGCGAGCACGGGGAGCAGCGCCAGCGCGGCGGGGCCGGGCGGCCCGGCCGTCAGGCGCGTGGCGGTGCCGACCAGCACCAGGGTGAGCAGCACCGCCGCGATCGCGGCGTCCTGCCCGCAGAGCCGGACCAGCGCGCACGCCTGCCCGAGGAGGTCCTCGGGCGGCTCCGGGCGCGGTCCGGGACGTGACGCGGCGACCCGCCGATCCACCTGCATCGTCCCACCGTCCTCGCGGTCGAACCTGATCTGCCAATCACCATGGTGCGGCCGCGGCCGGAACTTTTCCGCCCACCGGCGCACACTGCGGCTGAGTCACGTGACGCAGATCCGCCGCGCCCGCGCGGCCCGGCCGGACCGTGCCCGCCGCGCCCGATGGTGGAAGATGGTCGTCCGGCATCGAACGCGGCCATCGAGGAGGACCCATGACCTACACGGGGAACGTCGAGCCCGGCGGGCGGCCCGACGTCCGGGAACTGCCGGGCCTGACGGTCACGAAGGTCTCGGTGGGCCCGTACGACAACAACGCCTACCTGCTGCGCTGCACCGCCACGGGCGAGCGGCTGCTGATCGACGCGGCCAACGAGGCGTCCCGGCTGCTGGAGCTGGTCGGCGACGGCCCGCTCGCCCGGATCGTCACCACCCACCGGCACCAGGACCACTGGATGGCGCTGAGCGAGGTGGCGCGGGCGACCGGCGCGCCCGTCGCCGCGCACCCCCGCGACGCCGAGGCGCTGCCCGAGCCCGTCGCCGAGCCCGTCGAGGACGGCGACACCGTCCGGGTCGGACGCGCCGCGCTCGAGGTGATCCACCTGCGCGGGCACACGCCCGGCTCGATCGCGCTGCTGTACGACGCGGGCGGGGAGCTCGCCGACCGGCCGCACCTGTTCACCGGGGACAGCCTGTTCCCCGGCGGCGTCGGCAACACCTGGGGCGACCCGACGCTGTTCGAGCAGCTCCTCGGCGACGTGGAGGAGCGGCTGTTCGCGCGGCTCCCGGACGCCACCTGGTTCTATCCGGGGCACGGCAAGGACTCGACGCTCGGCCGCGAGCGCCCCGCACTGCCGGAGTGGCGCGCCCGCGGCTGGTGACCGCCCCCGCGCGCACGGCCGCACCCGGCCGCCGTCCCGTCCGGAACAACCGGCGGGGAGTGTTCGTTTCTCAAGGCACACTTCCGGCGGCCAGGAGAACGACATCCACGACATCGACGAGGTCGATCCGGGCCCGGCGCTGCACTACCCGGCCGGTTCCCTCGTGCTCGTCGCCGGCCTGCCCGGCGCCGGCAAGAGCACGCTGCTGAACCGGCTCTACGGCCTGCGCGGAGACGAGACCGCACCGGTGCCCGCGGGTGACGTGCTGGTGATCGACTCGGGGCAGGCCCGCAACTGGTGGGCGCGTCGGCTGCGTCCGCTGCCCGCGGTCCTGCGCACCCCGCTGATCCACACCACGCACGTGTGGCGGATCGGCCGGGCCGTGCTGCGCGGCCGCGGCGTCGTCGCGCACACCCGCGGCACCTGGCCGCACATCCTGCACCTGTTCGCGTGGATGGCGCGGCTGCACGGCGGCGGCGTCCACCTGATCCTCATCGACGTCGACCCGGAGACGGCGCGGGCCGGGCAGTTCGCCCGCGGCCGCGTGGTCACCCGCACGACGTTCCAGCGGCACTGCCGCCGCTGGCGGCCGCTGCTCGACAGCGCCCGCGGCGGCACGGTCCCGCCCGCCGCCGGGGTCACCGTCCTCGACCGCGACACCGCCGACAAGCTGCAGGTCATCCGCTTCCACTGAGCCCGCGCCCCGGCGCCCCCGGCCCGGGATCACCGCAGGCCGGCGAACCAGCGGACCGTCCGGCCCGTCGCCGCCACGTTCGACCCGAGGTGCCGCGACCCCTCGTGGAGCCGGTCGTCCAGATCGACGACGGACACCGGCGCGCCGCGCTCCCGCAAGGACGCCGCGCAGGCCGCGGTGTTCGCGGTGACCGCCTGCTCGTCGCCGTCCATCCGGTACAGCCGGACGGGCGCGCGCGGCGTCCAGGCCGTGCAGACCTCGGCGTCCACGCGGAGCCCCTCGGCGAACGTCCCCGACGGGTGCCGCAGCAGGTCCATGCCCCGCGGGGTGAGCAGCTCCTCGAGGGTCCCGGGGAGTCCCCGGAGCATGACGGGGCCGGGCGTGGTCCCGTCGAAGTACTTCTCGACGCGGGCGGCGTAGGGCGTCCGGAAAAGCTCCGACGGCTCGCGGTAGACGCCGCCGTAGACCCGGTTCCAGGACGTGAGCAGGTACGCGGCGTAGGCGACGCCCATCCTGGGGTCGATCTCGCCGTTCAGCAGCGCGGGCAGCTCCGCGCCGCGGAAGTCGTAGGCGCCGCTGACCGGCGCCACCGCGCGGACCCGGAACCGCCGGTCGGCGCCCTCCTGGAGCGCCCGCGCCAGCCCCAGCGCGGACGAGGCGCCCTGCGAGAACCCGGTGACCAGGACGTCCCGCTCGAGCGCGCGGCCGCGGCGCGGCGCGAACGCGCGGGCCGCCCGCAGCATGTCCAGCGCCGCCGACGTCTCGGACGGCACGTGCTTCCACGGGTGGACGCCCGGTCCCTCGCCGAGGCCCAGGTAGTCGGGGGCGACGGCGGCGAACCCGGCGGCGCCGAAGGCGACGGCCGGGCCGCGCGCCCACGCGTCGTCCGCGACCGAGGGCGCGTCCGGCTTGTAGCTCGTCGTCCCGTGCGTGTAGGAGACCGTGCGCAGCCGCCGCTCGGCGCTCCGCGGGAGCACCAGCAGGCCGCTCGCGACGGTCGGCCGGCCGTGCGCGTCGATCGTCCGGTAGACGAGCCGGTAGGCGTCCGTTCCGTACCGGACGGACGCGGTGTCGAAGCCGGCGCCCGCCAGCCACGGGCGGATCTCGGCGGCGGTCATGCCGCCGAGGTGCCGTGCCGACACCGGGCTCCCCCGGCGCGCGTCGGTGTGCCCGGGCGCGGCGGCCGCGGCCGCGGCGGCGTCCGCGCGGGGCGGGGTGTCGGCGGCCAGCGCGCCGGCGGTGACGGCGCCGGCGACGAGGGCTCCCGCGGCGAGGCCGGCGGCGACGCGGGGGGTGGTGCGGGCGGTCGGGCGGGCGGTGGTGGTGCGGGGCATCGGTTTCCCTTCCGTGTTCGGTCCCCCCAGCCTTCAGGCGCCGCCGCCGCGCCCTCCACACCCGCGCTGGTGATCTTCGGACCGCTACCTGAGCGGGTGCGGTGTCCCCGCGTGGTCGTGCCCCGCCGCCCCCGGCCCGGGCGGAAGCACTTTTTCCGGTCGATGAAAGTGGCGTGTGACGGGCGGGGCGGGGATTAATAGGGTCGTCGGACACCGCTACGACGAGGAGACACGAGCATGGCGCAGCAGGTACGCGGGGTCGTCGCACCCGGCAAGGGGGAGCCGGTGCGGATCGAGACGATCACGATCCCCGACCCCGGCCCGGGGGAGGCGGTGGTGGACGTCCAGGCGTGCGGGGTCTGCCACACCGACCTGCACTACCGGGAGGGCGGGATCAACGACGAGTTCCCGTTCCTGCTCGGGCACGAGGCCGCCGGTGTGGTCGAGTCGGTCGGCGAGGGCGTCACCGAGGTCGCGCCGGGCGACTTCGTGGTGCTGAACTGGCGGGCCGTGTGCGGGCAGTGCCGGGCGTGCCTGCGGGGACGCCCGTGGTACTGCTTCGACACCCACAACGCGTCGCAGAAGATGACGCTGGCGGACGGCACGGAGCTGACGCCGGCCCTCGGCATCGGCGCGTTCGCCGACAAGACGCTGGTGGCCGCCGGGCAGTGCACGAAGGTCGACCCGGCGGCGAAGCCGGAGGTCGCGGGGCTGCTGGGCTGCGGCGTGATGGCGGGCCTCGGCGCGGCGATCAACACCGGGAACGTCGGCCGGGGCGACTCGGTCGCGGTCATCGGCTGCGGCGGGGTCGGCGCGGCGGCGGTGCTCGGTGCGCGGCTGGCCGGCGCCGCGAAGATCATCGCGATCGACCTGGACGAGCGCAAGCTCGCCACCGCGACGTCCCTCGGGGCCACGCACACGGTCCACGCGAAGGACGCCGACGTCGTCGAGTCCGTCCGGGAGCTGACCGGCGGGTTCGGCGCGGACGTCGTGATCGAGGCGGTCGGCCGCCCGGAGACCTACGAGCAGGCGTTCTACGCCCGCGACCTCGCCGGGACGGTCGTGCTGGTCGGCGTGCCGACGCCGGAGATGAAGCTCGAGCTGCCGCTGCTGGACGTGTTCGGCCGCGGCGGGTCGCTGAAGTCGTCCTGGTACGGCGACTGCCTGCCCTCGCGCGACTTCCCGATGCTGATCGACCTGTACCTGCAGGGGCGCCTCGACCTGGAGGCGTTCGTCACCGAGACGATCGGGCTCGGCGACGTCGAGGCGGCGTTCGACAAGATGCACCGCGGCGACGTCCTGCGCTCGGTGGTGATGCTCTGATGGCGGCCCGCATCGACCACCTGGTCACGTCCGGGACGTTCTCGCTGGACGGCGGCACCTGGGACGTCGACAACAACGTGTGGATCGTCGGGGACGACGCCGAGGCGGTCGTCATCGACGCGGCGCACGACGACGCGGCGATCCGGCGGGCGCTGGACGGCCGCAGGCTGGTGGCGATCGTGTCGACGCACGGGCACGACGACCACATCGACGCGGCCCCCGCCCTCGCCGACGCGACGGGCGCGCCCGTCCTGCTGCACCCGGACGACCTGATGCTGTGGAAGCAGCGGCACCCCGACCGCGACCCGGACGGCGTCCTGGCGGACGGCCAGGTCGTCACGGTCGCCGGAACGGACCTGACGGTCCTGCACACTCCGGGTCACAGCCCCGGCGCCGTTTGCCTGCACGCGCCGGAGCTGGGCACGGTGTTCTCGGGCGACACCCTGTTCCAGGGCGGTCCCGGGGCGACCGGGCGGTCGTTCTCCGACTTCCCGACGATCATCACGTCCATCCGGGAGCGGCTGCTGACGCTGCCGGAGGACACCGTCGTCCGCACCGGCCACGGCGACTCGACCACGATCGGCGCCGAGGCCCCGCACCTCGAGGAGTGGATCGCCCGCGGCCACTGACGCCGCTCGCTGCGCCCCGCCCCGCCTCGCCGCGCCCGCCCGGTCCCGTCCCTAGGACGGGTCGCCGGCGGGCGCGGCGAGGCGGGTGGGGCTCGTGCGGCCGCGCAGGACGACCTCGTCGCCGAGGGCCCACCGCGCGGCCTCGTCCGGTCCGGCGGCGTCGAGGAGCGGACCGGCGGCGAGGACGCGCGCGGGCGTGGTCTTCGCCAGGTCGGTGAGCCGCGCGGCCTCGTTCACCGGGTCGCCGATCACGGTGTACTCGAAGCGCTCCTCGGCGCCGATGTGCCCGGCGACGGCCTCTCCGGCGGAGACCCCGACGGCCGCCTCGACCCCGCGGACCTCGGCGCGCAGCCGGGCCGCCAGCTCGCGGCCCGCCGCGAGCGCGCGGGCGGGCGCGTCCGGCAGGCCGACCGGCGCCCCGAAGATCGCCAGGGCGGCGTCGCCCTCGAACTTGTTGATCCAGCCGCCGTGCGCGCCGACGACCTCGACGACGACGGCGAAGAAGTCGTTGAGCAGCTTGACGACCTCGGCGGGCGGGCGGTCCGCGGCGAGCCGGGTGGACCCGATGATGTCGACGAACAGCACCGCGACCTCGCGCAGCTCGCCGCCGAGGTCGACGCCGCGCTCGACGGCGACGCGGGCGGCGTCCGCGCCGACCTGCCGGCCGAACAGGTCCCGGAGGCGCTCGTGCTCGCGCAGGCCGGCGGCCATGTGGTTGAACCCGGCCTGCAGGAGGCCGACCTCGCTCCCGTCGTAGACGGGCACTTCGACGTCGAGGTCGCCGTGCTGGACGCGGGCGAGGCCGTGCCGGACGGACTCGACGGGGTCGGCGATCGCGCGGGCCGCGCCGTAGGTGACGAGGAAGCCGACGACCAGGGCGACGCCGCCGAGGGTGAGGACCGCGACGGCGAAGTCCCGGACGGTGATCCGCGCGATGAGGAACGAGCCGACGGCGAGGGTGATCAGGCCGAGGATCGGGACGGCGGTGCCGAGCGCCCACGCGAGGACGGACCGGGCGACGACGCCGGGCAGGCCGGTGCGGCGCGGCAGCTCGCTGCGCAGCGCGGTGGTCACCGCGCGGCGGAGCAGCCGCTCGGTGAGCAGGTAGACGATCGTGCAGGTGGTGAGGCCGCCGAGCAGGCTGGTCAGGCCGAGCTTCACGGCGAGCAGCCAGGAGAACGGCAGGTTGATCAGGACCCAGCCGACCGTCCCGATGCCCCACAGGGTCAGGTGCAGGGCCATCAGCCGCAGCGGCCCGTACAGCAGGAGGGAGCGTTCCCGGCGCCGCGGCTCGTCGTGCCGTTCGACCAGGCGGTGGACGCGGCGGAAGAACCGTTCGCCGAGGACGAGCCCGGCCGGCACCGCTGCGGCCACGTAGACGGTGAACACGACCAGGTTGATCAGCTTGATGCGTTCGGAGAAGTCGCCGACCGGGTCGGGGACGACGACGGCGAACAGCAGCACGACGAGCGCGCCGCCGAGGTTGGCCAGACCGGTGGCGACCGTGACCAGGATCCGGGCGCGCCGCGCGACGGCGGCCCGCGAGTCGCCGGGGCGCCCGTCGATCAGCCGCCACAGGGGGCCGAGCAGGGTCCGCCGGGGCCGCGGCGCGGTCGCGGGGGCGAGCGCCGCGCCGGGCCCCGGGGCCGGATCGTCCGCCGTATCGGTCTCCATGGGCGTGCAGGGTAGCCGGTCGGCCGGACTGTCCGTCGGTACCGGCCATGTCACCCGAAAGAGGGATAGGTCCGCCCTTTCGGTCAGATTGACCGGTCGGTCAATCAGGGCACCCTCTCCGGTACCGGACCTGACGGAGCACGACCCCCGGAGGTGGCACATGGACAAGTTCGCGTGGCAGGACGGGGTGGCCTTCGCGGCCGGGCTCGTCGCGCTGCTGGCCCCCAACCTGTGGGCCGACGACGCGGGCGAGCAGCCGCTCATGGTGCTCGGCGCCCTGCTCGCGCTCGCGGGCCTGTACGCGCTGCTCGGCGCGCCCGGCCCGACGGCGTGGACGACGACCGCGTTCGCGCTGCTGATCTTCGTGTCGCCGTGGGCGTTCGGGTTCACCGGCGCCGACGCGGCGGCCTGGACGGCATGGATCGTCGGCGCCGTCGCGACTATCGTCGGCCTGTGGGGAGCCACCCAGGCGCGCGGCCGGACGCCCGCCGCGACCTGAACCTGAACCCGAAGCGGTCCCGGACGCCCGCGCGTCCGGGGCCGTCCGGCATGTGGGGGGAGCGCCGATGAGAACGCGGCCGTCCGGGAAGCACGAGCCCGATATCGAGCCGGCGGCGGGCGGCGGAGAGGTCTCGTCCCGCACCCGCATCCTGGACGCGGCCGAGGCGCTGTTCGCCGAGCGCGGCTACGAGGCCACGTCGACGGCGCGCATCGCGCGCCGTGCGAAGGTCCCGAAGGGGCTCGTGTTCCACTACTTCCCGCAGAAGATGGACGTCCTGGTGGCGCTGATCGACGAGCGGACGTTCGTCGAGGAACTCGACGCGTCCGGCGGCGCCGGGATGGACGACGCGGTGCCGGGCGACCCGGCGGGCACCCTCTCGCGGCTGGCCCGCAAGCTGCCGCTGCGGGCGTCCCCCGCGATGCGCCGCATCCTGTTCCGCGAGGCCGATACGCACACGTCCGTCCGGGAGCGGCTCGGGCGGCTGAACGGCGAGGTGTTCCTGCGGGCGCGGCACGCGCTGGAGCTCGCGCTGCCCGGCGCGCGCGGCGACCAGGCGCGGCTGGAGGTCGCGGCGGCGACGTTCACGGCGGTGCTGATCTACCAGGAGAACCTGGCGAGCGTCACCGGCCAGCACCTCGACCCGGACGCCGTCGCCGAGCTCATCGCGCGCGCCCTGGGGGCCTGAGGGCGGCCGGTCAGGTCCGGATGGGCTCCAGCAGCCGGTGCGGGGAGCGCAGGACCCGGCTGACGGGGTCGTCGCGGTGCCGGACGCCGGGCCCGGCGTGGATCTCCAGATCCTCCATCGGGACGGTCGCGCCGCAGGACGGGCACGTCCCGTCGGGCCGCACGCGGCCGCCGCAGCCGACGTGGACGAACAGCCGGCAGGGCTCGGCGGACAGGTGCTCCTCGCTCCACCGGGCGAGCCCGTGCACGACCGGCCACAGGTCGCGGCCCCTCCCGGTGAGCACATAGTCCTGCCCGTCCTTGGCGAGCACGCCCGCCTCGACGAGGGACTGCAGCCGCGCCGACAGCACCGCGCGCGGGATGTCCAGATGGACGAGGAAGTCGCTGAACCGCCGGACGCCGTACATGGCGTCACGGATGATCAGCAGCGTCCAGCGCTCCCCCACGACCTCCAGGGCGCGGGCCAGCGAGCAGTCCTGCGCCGCGTAGTCCTTGCCGAGTGCCATGCGCCCACACTAGCCGAGTCGAGGTTCAATGAACGAACCATGGCGTGCTACGGTCACCGAGTTCAATGAACGAACCGACCGGCGGCCGGGCCGGTCCGTTCGCCGGACCACCTCGGGAGTGCGCATGACCACCCTGGCGACACCCGCGGCGCGCGGGCGCCGCGCGGAGAGCCCCTCCGCCGCGCTGGCGCTGCCCGCCGCCGCGACCCTGCTGGCGCTCATGAACTACTGCGCCCCGGCGGCGACGCTCGCCGACACCGCCCGCGGCCTGCACGCGGGGGCGACCGCGCAGATCTGGCTGATGAGCTCCATCAGCCTCGGGCTGGCGGCGGCGCTGCTCGCCGTGGGCAGCCTCGCCGACGACCACGGACGCAAGCGGATGTTCGTCCTGGGCGCGGCTCTCCTCGCCGTCTCCAGCGTCGCGTGCGCCCTGGCGCCGGACGCCCTCACCTTCGTCGCCGGCCGGATCGTGCAGGGCGCCGCGAGCGCCGCGCTGCTGGCCACCGGCCTCGGCATCGTCGCCGCCTCCTTCGGGCCGGGCCCGCGCCGCGCCCGCGCCACCGGCACCTGGGGCGCGATGGTCGGGCTCGGCATCGCCCTCGGGCCGATCGCCGCCGCCGGGCTGACCGTGCTGGGCGGCTGGCGGCTCTGGTACTGGGCGACGGTCGCCGCGGCGGCGCTGCTCGCGGTGGTGGCGGCCCGCGCGCTGGAGGAGTCCCGCGCCGAGCGCCCGCGCGGCCTGGACCTCCCCGGCCTGGCCGCCATGAGCCTCGGCGTGGGCGCGCTGGTCGCGGCGATCACCTGGGGGCGCGCCGGCTGGACGAGCCCCGGCGTCCTCGCCCTGTTCGCCGCGGCGGCCGCGCTGCTGGCCGCGTTCGTCGCGGTCCAGGCGCGGCGCCGCGACCCGATGGTCGACCTCGCGCTGTTCCGGCGCCCGGCGTTCCTGCTGTCGGTGACGGGCGCGCTGGTCACCGGGCTCGCGATCATCGGCGTCATGACGTACTCGGCGACGATGATGAGCCTGGTGATGGGCCTGTCGCCGCTCGCGGCGGCGCTCGTCCTCGCGATCTGGTCGGGGCTGTCGTTCCTCGTGGCGCTGCAGGCGCACCGCCTCCCGGCCCGGCTGCCCGTCCGCCGGCTGCTGGCCGCCGGGTTCGCGCTGGCCGGGGCGGGCGAGCTGGCGATGGCGGTGTTCGCGCCGGGGGCGCCGTGGTGGCGCCTCGCGCCGGGCCTCGCCGTCGCGGGCGTCGCGAGCGGGCTGACGAACGCGATGCTCGCGCGGCTCGCCGTCGACAGCGTGCCCGCCGACCGCGCGAGCATGGGGTCGGGCGCGAACAACACCGCCCGCTACATCGGCGCGTCCGTCGGCGTCGCGATCGTCGGGGCGGTCGCGACCGGCTCCGGGCACGACCCGGCCGCCCTCGCGCACGGGACGAACGTCGCGCTCGTCGTCTCGGCCGCCGCGGCGCTCGCGTACGCCGCCCTGGCCCTCGCCATCCGGGAGCGCTAGGCCAGGTCCTCGACGAAGGCGGCGAGCTGGACCAGGTTGCGGCACTCGTGCATCTCCACGATCTCGCCGTAGCGGGACGCCGCGGAGTCGCCGGTGTCCCACAGCCGGCGGGGCTCGGGGTTCAGCCAGTGCGCGTGGCGGGCGCGGTCCGCCAGGTCCCGCAGGACCGGCAGGGACAGCTCCCCGTAGTTGGACCGCGCGTCGCCGAGGATCAGCAGCGACGTCTTCGGCCCCACCGCGTCCCCGTACCGGTCCGCGAACACCTTGATCGCGTTCCCGTAGTTGGAGCGGCCGGTGATCCAGACGAGGTCGGCCTCCTCGGCCATGCGGGTCATCGCGTCGGCGACGTCCGCACCGGGCCGGAAGTACTTGGTGATCTCGTCGGTGGCGTCGATGAACGCGAACGCCCGCACCTTGCTGAACTGCTCGCGCAGCGCGAACGTCAGCAGCAGCGTGAAGTGCGCGAACGCCGACACCGAGTCGCTGGCGTCGCACAGCACGACCAGCTCCGGCTTGTGCGGGCGCCGCGGCCGGTAGTGGGTGGCCAGCGGCACTCCCCCGCTGCCCAGGGACGCGCGGACGGTGCGGCGGAAGTCGAGCCGCCCGCGGTCGCCGCGCCGCTGCTTCTGGACGAGCCGGGTGGCGAGGCGCCGCGCCAGCGGGTACACCTCGCGGCGCAGCGCGTCCAGCTCGGCACGTCCCGCACTGGAGAAGTCGAGGCGCTCCAGCGGCGGCCGCACGGTCAGCCGCGCCGTCCGCTCGACGCCGGTGTCCTCGGCGATGCGGCGGCGCACCTCCCCGGCGACGAGGTCCTCGAACCGGGCGATGCGGTCGCCGAACGTGCGGCGCGCGATCCGCTCGGCCATCCCGCCGCGCTCCCGCCCCTGCAGCACGGCGTTCAGCAGCCCCGCCATGAGCGTCTCGGGCGACAGGGCCCGCAGGACCCCGGAGGAGAACCAGGCGTCCTGCCCCTCGGGCCGCCCGTACTCGGCGACGGCCGTGCGGGCGAACTGCCGCAGGCCCGCGTCGTCCCCGGTCAGCAGCAGGTCCGCCAGCTCCTCGCGGCGCAGCCGCACCCGGGGGTCCAGCGGCGCCGGGACGGGGCGCCCGTCGGCGCCGAGCGTCCGCGCGGCGCGCTCGGGCGGGGCGCCCGCGCCGTCCCCGACGGCGGCCGGGAACCACAGGTCGAACAGCCGGTCGAACGCGAGCCGGTGCGCGGGCCGCTTGACCACCGTGGCGGCGTACGCGGCGCGCAGCGCCGCCCGGTCGAGCAGGTCGACCGCCTGCACGGCGCGGACCGCGTCCAGGCCCTCGGCGACCGACACCGGCAGCCCGGCCTCGCGCAGCGCCGCCACGAACCCGGTGTGCCGGTCGACGAGCGACGCCATGTCAGCCCAGCCCCAGTTCCTTCGCCGCGCGCTCCTGGTCGGACGCGTGCTTGAGCACGACGCCGAGCGTGCGGGCGACGGCCGCCTCGTCCAGGTCGTCCAGCCCGAGGGCGAGCAGGGTGCGCGCCCAGTCGACGGTCTCGGCGATCGACGGCGCCTTCTTGACCTCGAGCGCCCGCAGCGTCCCGACCGTCCGGACGAGCTGCTCGGCCAGTTCCGCCTCGATGCCGGGGACCTGCGCGAGGACGATCTCGCGCTCCCGCTCGGGCGCCGGGTAGTCGAGGTGCAGGTAGAGGCAGCGGCGCTTGAGCGCCTCCGACAGCTCCCGGGCCGCGTTCGAGGTGATCAGCACGAACGGGCGGCGGACGGCCTCGACGGTGCCGAGCTCGGGGATCGTGACCTGGAAGTCCGACAGGACCTCCAGCAGCATCCCCTCCACCTCGACGTCGGCCTTGTCGGCCTCGTCGATGAGCAGGACGGTCGGGCCGGTGCGGCGGATCGCCGCCAGCAGCGGCCGCTCGAGGAGGAACTCCTCGGAGAAGATGTCGTCGTGGGTCTCCTGCCAGGCCCGGTCCTCCGGCGCCGCCTGGATGGCGAGGAGCTGCTTCTTGTAGTTGAACTCGTACAGGGCGCGGGCCTCGTCCAGGCCCTCGTAGCACTGCAGCCGGATCAGCTCGGACCCGGTGGCCGCCGCGACGGCCTTCGCCAGCTCGGTCTTCCCGACGCCCGCGGGCCCCTCCACCAGCAGCGGCTTGCCCAGCGCCTGCGCGAGGTAGACGGTCGTGGCGATCGCCTCGTCGGTCAGGTACCGGACGGCCGCCAGCCGCGCGGCCGCGTCGGCGGGCGAGGCGAACGCGCCGTCCCCCGCCGGCCCGCCGGACGCGGCCTCGGACACCGTGCTCTCGCTCATCCCTTGACCTTCGTGTACGTCTGCTTCGTCCCGCCGAACGTCAACTCGTCCCCCTTCTCACTGAGGGTGACACCCCAGTTGGACTCGGTCTCCGGGTCGCCGCCGTTCCAGGAGAACCGGAACGCGCGCCCGCGTATAACCGGAGCATGACGAGCCCACGCCTGCCCCGCGAGGACCTGACCGCGGCGCTGGCCGCCCGGCGGGAACTGGGTCCCGACTACGACGACGCCTTCATCGAGACGGTCGTGGACCGCATCCAGGAGGCGCTCGACGCCCGCGCCGCGCACGCCCCGGCGCCCGCCAAGCGGGCCCGTCCCGCCCGGGCGCCCGCGCCGGTGACGTCCGAGCGGGACCACGGCCTCGCTCTCGCGGTGCTGTCGCTGCTCGCCGCGATCCCGCTGACCGCGATCACGGCGATCAACGCCGGGCTTCCGGGACTGGTGTTCACCCTGGCGGCGATCGTCCTGCTGAACGTCACCTACAACTTCCGCCCGCGCCGCTAGCCGGGCGCCCCCGCGCGGTCCCGGACGCGCGGGGCGTCCGGGACCGCGCGGGGCTAGCCGGTGACCGCGGATCGCCGGCTACTTGCCGGGCTCGGGGTCGCGGGGCAGGCCGAGGAGGCGCTCGCCGATGATGTTCAGCTGCACCTCGGTGGTGCCGCCGTAGATCGTCATCGAGCGGCTGAACAGCATCGCGCGGGCCACGATGCCGCCCTCGGTCATCGGAACCTCGGTGGTGGCGGCCGCGCCCTGCGACGCCCAGCAGTAGTCGGCGACGTCCTGGTTGAACTGGACGCCGAGGAGCTTGCGGACGCTCGCCTCCGCGCCCGGCTCCACGCCGTTGAGCTGCTTCAGCGTCGTGCGCAGGCCGAGCAGGTCGATCGACTGGCCCTGCGCGATGAGCTTGCCGACCTCGCCGGCCGCGACGGCGTCCAGCTCCTTGCCCCGGAAGAACTTCAGCAGCTCGGGGACGCCCATGCCGAGGCCGCCGCCGGTGGACAGCGACACCCGCTCGTTGGACAGGGTGTTGCGGGCGACCTGCCAGCCCTTGTTCACCTCGCCGACGACCTGGTCGTCGGGGACGAACACGCCGTCGAGGAAGACCTCGTTGAACAGGGCGTCGCCGGTCAGCTCGCGGAGCGGGCGGACGTCCACGCCCGGGGCCTTCATGTCGACGAGGAAGTACGTGATCCCGTCGTGCTTTGCGGCGTCGGGGTCGGTGCGGGCGATGCAGAAGCCCCACTGGGCGTGCTGCGCCATCGACGTCCAGATCTTCTGGCCGGTGAGCTTCCAGCCGCCCTCGACCCGCTCGGCCTTCATCGACAGGGAGGCCAGGTCGGAGCCGGCGCCGGGCTCGGAGAACAGCTGGCACCAGACCATCTGCCCGCGCAGCGTCGGGCGCAGGAACCGCTCCTTCTGCTCCTCGGTCCCGTAGCGGACGAGCGAGGGCACCAGCCACGCGCCGATGACCAGGTTCGGGGCCTTGACCCCGGCGGCCTTCAGCTCCTGCTGGATGAGGACCTGCTCGACCGGCCCGGCCGCGCGGCCCCACGGCTTCGGGAAGTGCGGGACGGTCCAGCCCTCGTCGCCCATCCGGGTGTTGCGCTCGGTCTTGTCCTCGATCTCCGCCAGCGCGGCGATCTCGGCCTGGATCCGCTCGCGGGTCGGCTGCGCGTCCTCGTCGAGCTCCAGGACCACCTCGCGGCGGCCGCCGGCGAGGGCGGTCGCGGCGACCTCGGCGGCCCAGTCCTTCGCGGGGCCGAGCAGCGCGCGCAGGGTGAGCGTCCGGCGCAGGTACACGTGCGCGTCGTGCTCCCACGTGAAGCCGATGCCGCCGAGGATCTGGATGGCGTCGCGGGCCGTCCGGACGCCCGCGTCGGCGGCGATCACTGCGGCGACCGCGGCGGCGAACCCGGCGTCGGGCGAGGCGTCGTCGAGCGCGCGGGCCGCGTCCCAGGCGGCGGCGCGGGCCTGCTCGAGCGCGATGAGCATCCGGGCGGCCTTGTGCTTGACGCCCTGGAACTGCCCGATCGGGCGGCCGAACTGCTCGCGCACCTTCGCGTACTCGGCGGCGGTGGTGACCAGCCAGTCGGCGGCGCCCGCCGCCTCGGCGCCGAACAGCGCCGCCGCGAGGTTTCGGACGGCGCCGGCGGTGATGTCGTCCAGCAGCCGGTCGCCGGTGACCGTGACGCCGGACGCCTCGACCTTCGCGACCCGCCGGACCCGGTCCAGGCTCTCGACGGGCGTCACGGTGACGTCGGCGGCGTCCACCGCGACCCAGTGCTCGGCGCCGTCCTCCGCCGTCACCGGCAGGACCAGCACGTCCGCGAGGGACGCGCCGAGCACCGTGGCGGCCTCCCCGGACACGACGAGCGCGTCGCCGTCGCGGCGCGCGGTGAGCGCGCCCTCGAGGGCGACCGCCGCCGTGCGGGACCCGTCCGCCAGGACCGGCAGCAGCTCCGCGCACGCCTTGGCGTTGCCGGACGCGTCGATCACCGCGCTGGCGAGCACCGTGGGCAGGAACGGGCCGGGCGCGGCGGCCCGGCCCAGCTCCTCCAGCACGATCGCCAGCTCGAGCAGGCCGTAGCCCTGCCCGCCGTGCTTCTCGTCGAGGTGCAGGCCCAGCAGGCCCTGCTCGGCCAGGGCCGACCAGAAGGCGGGCCTCGTCTCTTCGTCCGCGTCCAGCGCGGCCCGTACGACCGTCGCCGGGATGTTGCGCTCGGCGAAGCCGCGCACCGATTCGGCGAGCGCCTCGTGCTCCTCGGTCAGCCCGATGGCCATGCGTCCAACCCTTCTGAGACCGCTTTTCGCGCGATTCTAGAACAGAGTTCTGTTCTGGCGGGACGGCGGCCCGGGTCTCAGTCGAGCGCGGTCCGCGCGTCCCGCTCCTCGCCGGCCGCCGCGGCGGCCTCGACCTGCGCGCCCTTCTCCCGGTCCGGCGCCGCGCCCGCCGTCGCGGCCTTCTTCGCGGCCTTCTTCGGCGGGGCCACGAGGCTGACCACGGTGACCGCGACGAGGGTGCCGGCGATGACCGAGAGCGACAGCCAGATCGGGATGTCCGGGGCCCAGTGGAAGCCGTACTCGTGCAGCGCGTGCAGCACCAGCTTGACGCCGATGAACCCGAGGATGAACGCCAGCCCGTGGCTGAGGTAGGCGAGCCGCTCCGCGAGGCCGCCCAGCAGGAAGTACAGCTGCACCAGGCCCATCAGGGCGAACGCGTTGGCGGTGAACACCAGGTACGGCTCGGTGGTCAGACCGAAGATCGCCGGGATGGAGTCGAGCGCGAACAGCACGTCGGTGGTGCCGATCGCGATCATGACGATCAGCAGCGGGGTGGCGATGCGGCGGCCGTTCTCCCGGGTGAGGAACCGGTTGCCGTCGTAGGCGTCGGCCGTCGGGATGACCCGCTTGGCCCAGCGCAGGATGCCGTTCTCCCCGACCTCGTCGTCGTCCTCGCCGCGGACGAGCCCGAAGGCCGTCCAGATGAGGATCGCGCCGAAGATGAAGAACACCCAGGTGAAGGCGGCCAGGGCCGCCGCGCCGACCGCGATGAAGATGCCGCGCAGCACCAGCGCGATGATGATCCCGGCCATCAGCACGGTGTGCTCCGACCGCTTCGGCACGGCGAACCGCGCCAGGATCACCATGAACACGAAGAGGTTGTCGACGCTGAGGCTCTTCTCGGTGACGAAGCCGCCGAAGTACTGCGCGGCGTACTCGCCTCCGGAGAAGGCCCAGACGCCGAGGCCGAACACCACGGCGAGGCCGATGTAGACCGACGACCAGAACGCGGCGCGCCGGGTGGTGAACTCCCGGGTGTCGTTCCGGTGGATGAGGAACAGGTCGGCGAGGATGACGGCGAGGATTCCGACGAGCGTCAGAACCCACACCCAGGGGGCGACGGACAAGGTGAACTCTCCTCCGGCGGACATGTTTGAGCGCCGGAGGTCTCTCCCGCCCTGCAGGGAACGGGCCGCGGAACCCGGGCCGGTACGGACCGGCCGTGCTGACGAGAACCGCGCGCAGGGATACTCCCCTCCACTGCCTCCTTAAACGCGGTCCCCCAACGGCCGGTTCCCGCATCGCCAAGTTTTTTGACGTCTCCCCGAACCCGGACCCGCCGGAGAGCGTCTAAGGTCCTGTCACTCACCGCTCCCGCGCCGGGCGCGCCCCTCCCGCAGCTCCCGGTAGAGGCGGACGAGCTGGTCGACGGCGTCGTCCTCGCCCGGCAGCAGTGCCGCCCGCGCGGCGGCGGCCGACGCCAGCCGCGCCGCGAGCGCCGGGTCGTCCAGCACCCGGCTCACCGCGCGCTCCAGCGCCCCGGCGTCCCCCGGCGGGACGAGCAGCGCCGCCTCGCTCTCGGGGCCCTGCAGCAGCCCGCCGCCCGTCCGGTCGGCGGCGCCCACCAGCCCCGGGATCCCGCCGACGCGGGTCGCGACCAGCGGCCGCCCCGCCCGCAGGATCTCCTGCACGATCAGCGGCTGCCCCTCCCACACGCTCGGGACGGCCGCGACATCGGCGGCCGCCAGCAGCTCGGGCACGTCCCGGCGGCGGCCCAGCAGCACCACCGGCAGCCCCTCGCGGTCGATGCGGGCGCGCAGCCCGTCCTCCAGCGGCCCGTCGCCCGCGATCGCGACGAGGGGCCGCGGCTCCCGGGCCGCCCACCCGCGGGCGGCGTCCAGCAGCGTCGGGAAGCCCTTCTGGTCGGCGAGCCGCCCCACCGCGAGGACCAGCGGACGCTCCCCCACCCCCAGCTCCGCGCGCCGGTCGGCGCGGGCGGCCGGGCCGGGCTGGGCGCGCGGCGCGGGCGACGGGACGAGCGCGTGGCCCGTCGAGCGGGCGCCGAGGTCGCGCATCCGCTCCTCCAGGTCCGGCGACACCCCGAGCACGACGTCGGCGCCGCGCGCCACGACCCGCTCCAGCGCCCCGTAGACCGCGGCGGTCCGGCCCCCGGCGATGACGGCGTTGTGCAGGGTGACCGCCAGCGGCGGCCCGCCGCGCGCGATCCGCAGCGGCCCGGGCGCGGGCCGCGCGCACGCCGCCGCCGCGAACGCGCCCGCCCGCAGACCGTGCGCGTGGACGACGTCCGCGCCGCGCAGCAGCGTCCGCAGCCGCGCGACGGCCTTCGCGTCCCGCAGCGGGCGGGGCCGGTCGGCCAGGTCCACGGCGGCGAACCGGACGCCGGGCCGCGCGAACCCGAACCTGGCGTCGGTGTCGGCGGGCCCGCACACCACCACCCGCGCGCCGCGCTCGGCCAGCCCGGCCGCGACCGACCGCACGTGCCGCCCGACACCGCCCGCGGCCGTCCCGAGGACGAGCGCGACCCGCAGCCCGTCCACCCGGTCCACCCCTGCCAGCCCCTTCGGCTCCGGCTCATCCGGCATCTCGCGCGACCTTCCTGGTGAGGACGGCCCGCAGGTCCCGGCCGTCGATGGCGAACACGATGATCACGAACACGGCGGCGGCGACGGCGGCCGCCAGGATCCCGGTGCCGATGGCCGTCGCCTGACCGTCCGCGCCGGCCAGGGCGGACACGGCGTACCCGGCGGCGCCTCCCCCGGCGCCGCCCGCCAGGCCCGCCGCCAGCACCCGCGGGACGCCCTCCAGCGCCGCCCGTCCGCGCGCCCGCAGCAGCACGGCCAGCAGCAGCGCCCCGGCCACCGTCATCCCGATCGCGTTGCCGGCGCCGAGCGCGGCGACGACGGACCCGCGGTCCACGAGCGCGACCAGGACCAGGTCGGCGGCCATCACCGTCACCCACCCCGCGACGACCGCCAGAGCGGCGGCCCGGCCCCGGTGGCAGGCGTACAGCACGCGCTGCCCGAGGTGGGCGACGAGCCCGTAGCCGAGCAGCCCCGGCGCGAACGCCAGGACGGCGCGGGACAGCACGTCCTGCTGGGCCGGGGCGCCCGGGTTGAACACCACCGACACCGGGAGCGCGACGGCGAGCAGGACGGCGGCGCCGGCGCACGTCACGAGGATCACCGCGCGGGTCGTCGCGGCGGTGATCCGGTCGAACCGCTCCCGGTCCTCCTCGCCGGCGCGGGCCGACAGCATCGGGAACGCGCTGGTGGCGATCGGCACCGCGAGGATCGCCCACGGCAGCAGGTACAGCGCCCAGGCGTACTGGTAGTTGGCGAGCGCGCCGCCGGTGCCCTGGTAGCTGAGCCGCACGACGAGCAGCGCCGCGACCTGCTGCGCCGCGACGGTCGCGATGCCCGCGAGGGCCAGCCGCCGGACCCGCCGCGCCACCCCGTCGGGGAAGCGCAGGGCGGGCCGCAGCCCGAGCCGCAGCCGCCAGGCGGCGATCCCGGCCGTGACCGCCATGGCGACGCCGCCGAGCGCGGTGCCGACGGCGAGGGTCAGCTCGGCCGAGCGCGGCAGCTCCGCCAGGTCGTTCTCGTAGCCCCGGCCGAGCGGCGCGTACGCGACGTAGGCGCCGATCACCACCAGGCTCGACATCAGCGGCGCCAGCGCGGGCGCGACGAACCGTCGGTGCGACTGCAGCAGCCCGTACAGCACGACCGCGATGCCGTACATCAGCATCTGCGGCGCCATGATCGCGAGCATGGTGGAGGCGACGTCGGTGAGGGGCCCGCGCCCGCACCCCTGCAGGTCGCCGCCCACCATCAGCTCCACGATGGGGCCGGACGCCAGCGCCATCAGCGCCGACAGCGGCACCATCAGCACGACGACCCAGGTCAGCAGCGCCGACCCGATGCGGCGCACCTCGGCGCGGTCGCCGCGGTCGGCCGCGGCGGCGAGCACCGGCACCACCATGCTCGTCAGGGCGCCGCCCGCGACGATCTCGTAGACGATGAGCGGGAGCTGCGTCGAGGTGAAGTACGCCTGGCTGAGGCAGGACGTGGTGACGGTCTGCGAGAAGGCGTAGGTGCGGCCGAATCCGGCGAGCCGGGACAGCACCGTGATGATCGCGATGACGAGGGCGGCCCCGGCGATGCCGCCGGTCAGGCGGCGCAGGGACGGGGGCATGCTCGGAGTTCTCTGGAAGGGTTCACGGTGGGATGCAGGGGGGACGTCCGCCTACACGGGGTCGGGGGCCGACGCGCCGTCCTCCGCGGGACCGGCCTGCGGCGGCACGGCCGCGGCCCGCGCGGCGGCTCCGGGGGCCTGCTCGGGGACGGGGCGGCGGCCGAGCATGTCGATGCGGTGCAGCACCGGCGTGTCGCGGATGACCTTGGTGAAGCTGACCTTCTCGCTGGCGGCGTTCAGCCCGACGACGGCGGCGAGCACGGCGAGGCGCGGGCCCCGGCCGAGGCGGGTGGCGGCCAGGCCGAGCAGCGCGCCGAGGGCGTTGGCGCCGGTGTCGCCGAGCATCGCCCGTTCGGCGAGGTCCTCGGGGAGGAGCGCGGCGGCGGCGCCGAGCGGCGCGGCGGCCACCGCGGACCCGGCGGACGTCAGCGCCAGCGGCGCCCCGGTGATCAGCCCGACCTTCACGGCACGGCCCGGGCGCAGGTCGAACAGGTTCATCAGGTTGGCGCTCCCGGCGACGAGCGCGCCGTTGACGGCGGTGTCGAACGCGCGGCCCGTGCGGGTGGGCGCCGGCGACCCGGCGATCGCGGCGGCGGCCAGCCCGGTCGCGCCGATCCCGAGGATCTTCACGGCGCCGCTGGTGACCTCGCCGCGGGCGAGGGCGCCGAGGTGCCCCTTGAAGCCGCGGGACGCGCCCGAGCCGGTCAGGTCGTCGTAGCCGCCGAGGACGCCCGACCCGGCGCCCGCGAGCAGCGCGGCGGCCCGCAGCCGGCCGCCCGGCCCGGCCCCGAGGCCGGGGGCGAGCAGGCCGCCCGCGACGGCGCCCGCGGCGAACGCGGGGCCCTCCAGCAGGGTGACGGGCTCGCCACGGTGGTTCGTGCGGCCCCAGACCTCCCGGCCCGGGACGCCGTTGAGGCCCGGCGGGCGGCGGGTCAGCGCCGTGTAGGCGGCGCGGGCGGCGACGGCGCCGAGCACCGCGCCGGCCGCCGTCCGCAGGGCGCGGGCGCCCGCCCCCGCGCGTCCCGCCGTGCCCGCCGTACCGCTCATCAGGTCACCCACTCTTCCCCGCCGTGGGCGCGGGCGAGGGCAGGTAGCCGCTCACTCCGGCGCCCGTCCCGTACTGCCCGGACTCGCCGCTCAGCTCCTTCTGCAGCGCCAGGATCGCCACGACCTGACCGGAGGCGGTGTCCACGATGTCGACGGTGGAGACCGACTCGGCGGCGTCGGAGTCGCGCAGCGCCGCGATCAGCCCGCCGTCGCTCGCGGCGGGCGGCGGGCCGCCCACGACGGTACCGCTTCCGGCGCCGTCGAGGGCGGACGCCAGCGAGATCAGCGCCTCGTTGGCGTCGTCGCCGCCCTCGTAGGCGTAGGCGGCGGCCGGGGCGACCATGACGGCGAGGGTCGCGCGGCGGCCCGGCTCGCCGGTCGTGGTCACGTACCCGGCTTCGGTGAACGCGCCGAGGACCGCGCCGGTCGCGGCGTCCTCGCGGCCGGCCTCGGCCGGCTCGCGGGTGACGAGCGCGCTCGCGAGCACGGCGCCGGCCTTGTCGTAGGTGCCCGCGTCCGCGGGGAACTCGACCCCCTCGGCCTTCAGCCGCCCGGCGAGCGCGTCGACGGTGGCGCGCTGGTCACCGTCCAGCAGCTTCTTCTGGACGGTGACGCGGCCGGTGACGGCGGCGCCGGCGTTCTTCACCAGCTCGCCGACCCGCTCGATGCTGTCGTCGCCCGCGCCGGGCGTCTCGACCAGGACCACGGACTGGCCCTTGAGGCGGTTCTCGACGATTTGCGGGGCGAGCACCCCGGCGAACTGCTCTTCGCCGTTGACCCGGTGCTGCAGGTCGCGCTGCGCCTCCCGGGCCTGCTGGGCGCTGTCGGCGGCGGAGTTGGCCTGTTCGCGCAGGGTCTCGCTGACCGAGTTCGACAGGGTGGTGGAGCCCAGCACGATGCCGAGCGCGAGCGCGAGGAAGATCGCGACGATGGAGACGAGGTGGTATCGGAAATCGATCACGAGAAGAGTCCGGTGAGCCAGAAGACGAAGGCGTGCCAGCGATCGGCCAGCAGGGGGCCGATGACGCCTCCCGCCGGCGACGTGGCGACGGCGGTGACGATGGCGACGAGCGCGCCGAGGACGAGGAACAGCAGCGACCAGGTGGAGATGCGGCTGCGGTAGAGCCGGCTGACGCCCTTGGCGTCGACGAGCTTGCTGCCGACCCGCAGCCGGGTGAGGAACGTGCTCGCCATGCCCGCACGGCCCTTGTCGAGGAACTCCTCCATGTTGGCGTGCGTGCCGACCGCGACGATGAGCGAGGCGCCCTTCTCGTCGGCGAGCAGCATCGCGCAGTCCTCGCTGGTGGCCGTGGCCGGGAAGGTGATCGCGTCCTGCCCGAGCTCCTGCACCCGCTTGAGGCCGGGCGCGCGGCCGTCCCGGTAGGCGTGCACGACGATCTCCGCGCCGCAGGTCAGCGCGTCGTCGGAGACCGAGTCCATGTCCCCGACGATCATGTCGGGGCGGTAGCCGGCCTCCAGCAGCGCGTCGGCGCCGCCGTCCACGCCGATCAGCACCGGCCGGTACTCGCGGATGTAGGGCCGCAGGGTGGCGATGTCCTCGCGGTAGTGGTAGCCGCGGACGACGATCAGCGCGTGCCGCCCGTTCAGCTTCGTCCGCACCTCGGGGACGCCGACGCCGTCGATGAGCAGGTCGCGCTCGCGCTTGACGTACTCCATCGTGTTGGCGACGAACGCCTCGAGCTGGGTGGACAGCCCGGCCTTGGCCTCGACGAGCGCCGCCTCGACGGTCTCGGCGGTCTGCGCCATGCCCTTGGTGACGACCTCGTCGCCGCGGAAGACGGTGCACTCCTCGACGCGGACCTGGTCGCCCTCCTGCAGCTTGGTGAAGATCTCCGGGCCGACGTCGTCGACCAGCGGGATCCCGGCCTCGACCAGGATCTGCGGGCCGAGGTTGGGGTAGCGGCCGGAGATGCTCGGCGCGACGTTGACGACGGCGCCGACCTGGCAGGACACCAGCGCCTCCGCGCTGACCCGGTCGAGGTCGACGTGGTCGATGACGGCGACGTCGCCGGCCTGGAGCCGCTTGGTGAGGTTCTTGGTGCGGCGGTCGAGCCGGACGGTGGCGCTGACCCCCTGCCGGCCGTCGTCGCGGCCGCGGCCCAGCGCGAGCACGCGGCGCGGCAGCCGCTGGGCGAGGCCGGCGCGGCGCTCGGTGGTGGGTGACGGGTCGTTCATCGCTTGCCATCCTGCCAGAGCACGGGCGCGAACAACGGTAAGGACGACCGTCCAGGCGTGTCCGTTCCCGCACCCTCTGTAGTCTTTGGGGCTTCGACGAGGCGCGCACCGCGCCCCCGATTACTTTGACGCCGCCCGGGACGTCCGGGTTCGATCACCGTTCGGTCACCGTCCGCCCGGCCCGGCGGGGGCGCGCGCCGTCACCGCTCGTCCGCGGCCATCGCCAGGAGCTCCTCGGCGTGGGCGCGGCCGAGCTCGGAGTCCTCCAGCCCGGCGAGCATCCGGGACAGCTCCCGCACCCGGCCCTCGCGGTCCAGGGCGGTGACGCCGCTGCTGGTGACGGTGCCGTCGTCGGACTTCTCCACCAGCAGGTGCTGGTCGGCGAACGCGGCGACCTGCGGCAGGTGCGTGACGACGATCACCTGCGCGTTGCGGGCCAGCCGGGCCAGCCGGCGGCCGATCTCCACGGCGGCCTTGCCGCCGACACCGGCGTCGACCTCGTCGAACACGAACGTGGGGACGGGGTCGGCGCCCGCGAACACCACCTCGATCGCCAGCATGACCCGCGACAGCTCGCCGCCCGAGGCGCCCTTGTGCAGCGGCAGCGGCCGCGACCCAGGGTGCGGCGCGAGCCGCACCTCGACCTCGTCCACGCCGTGCGGGCCGTAGTCGCCGGTCGCGGTGACGGTCACCTCGACGCGGGCGTGCGGCATCGCCAGGGCGGTCAGCTCGTCGGTGACGGCGGCGGAGAACCGCTCGGCGGCGCGGGCCCGGACGGCGGTCAGCTCGGCGGCCTCGGCGGCGAGCCGCTCGGTGAGCTCGGCGTGCTCGGCCGTCAGCTCCTCGATCCGGTCGTCGTCGCCCTCCAGCTCGGTGAGCCGCGCCGCCGACCGCCGCGACCACTCCATCACCTCGGCGAGGTTCTCCCCGTACTTGCGGGTCAGCGCGGTCAGCTCGGCGCGCCGCTCCTGGACGGCGGCGAGCCGCGCCGGGTCCGCGTCGACGGACTCGGCGTAGGCGGCGAGGTCGGTGCCGACGTCGGAGATCAGGTAGCCGGCCTCGGCGAGCCGGTCGGCGAGCGCCGCAAGTTCCGGGTCGTGCTCGCGGACGGCGTCCAGCGCGTTGCGGGCCTGCCCGAGCAGGCTCGTGACGTTCGCGGCCTCGAACGCGGCCGCCGGGTCGCCGAGCAGCGCCTCGTGGGCGGTGTCGGCGGCGCCGCGCAGCGCGTCGGCGTGCCCGAGGCGCTCCTCCTCGGCGGCCAGCTCGACGTCCTCGCCCTCGCGGGGGTCGGCCTTCTCGATCTCCTCCAGGCCGAACCGGAGCATCTCGGCCTCCTGCGCGCGCTCCCGCGCCCGCGTGGTGATCTCCTCGAGCAGCGCCGCGACCTTACGGTGCCGCTGGTAGGTCTTCGTGTAGGCGCGCATCGGCTTGGTGAGCGACCCGCCCGCGTACCGGTCCAGGGCGGCGCGCTGCCGCGCGGTCTGCAGCAGCCGCTGCTGGTCGGACTGCCCGTGCACGGCGACCAGGTCGTCGGCGAGGTTGATCAGCAGGCTGACGGGGACGGACCGGCCGCCGAGGAACGCCCGGGAGCGGCCCTCCGCCGACACCGACCGGGTGACGATCAGCGCGTCGTCGTCCAGCTCGCCGCCGGCCTCCTCGACGCGCTCGACGACCCGGCCGCCGGGGTCGACGACGATCCGGCCCTCGATGGTGGCCCGGTCGGCGCCCGGCCGGACCCGCTGCGGGTCGGCCCGTCCGCCGAACAGCAGTCCCAGGCTGGTGACCACCATCGTCTTGCCGGCCCCGGTCTCCCCGGTGACGACGTTGAAACCCGGCGACAGATCGAGCACGGCCTCGTCGATCACCCCGAGGCCCTGAATCCGCACCTCATCGACCATCGGACGCACCAGCGTCACAACCCTCCGCAAACGTTTCCCCGATCCGGCGCCTGTGGAGATTATCCCTTCTGCTCCCCCGCCGCCTCCCCGGGCGCTCCGCCGGCGCCGTCCGCGCCGCCGCCGCGCGGCGCGTCGCCGGGCTCGCCGGACGGGCCGTTCCCGCACCCGCCCGGGACCCGCATGACCTGCCGGTCCTCGGTCGGGGGCGTCGGGTGCATGGGCTGCCGGACGCGGCCGCGCCAGCCCGTCACCGGCAGGCCGAACTTGGTGACCAGCCGGTCGGTGAAGGGGGTCAGGTGGAGGCGGGCCAGCCGCACCGGCTCGGCGCCGCGCCGCACCTCCACCCGCGCGCCGGGCGGCAGGTCGAGGGTGCGGCGCCCGTCGCACCACAGGACCGCGCCGGGCGTGTCGGCCAGCACCTCCACCGCGACCGACGAGCGGGGCGACACCACCAGCGGGCGGGCGAACAGCGAGTGCGCGCTGATCGGCACGACGAGCATCGCCTCGACCTCCGGCCACACGACGGGCCCGCCCGCCGAGAACGCGTACGCCGTCGACCCGGTGGGTGTGGCGCACACCACGCCGTCGCAGCCCCAGTTCGACAGCGGGCGGCCGTCGATCTCGGCGACGACCTCCAGCATCCGCTCCCGCTCGGACTTCTCGATGCTCGCCTCGTTGAGCGCCCACGTGGTGCCCATCACGGTGCCGTTGCGGCGGACGGTGACGTCGATCGTCATCCGCTCCTCGACCTCGTACTGGCGGGTGCACACCCGGTCGACGGTGGCGGCGAGGTCCTCGCGCTCCGCCTCCGCGAGGAAGCCCACGTGGCCCAGGTTGACGCCGAGCAGCGGCGTCCCGGACGCGCGGGTCAGGTCGGCGGCGCGCAGCAGCGTGCCGTCCCCGCCCAGCACCACGACGACCTCGGCGCCCTCGGCGGCCGCGGCGTGCGGCATCACCCGCACGTCGCGGCAGCCGATGTCGTCGGCCTCGTCCGCCAGCACCCGCACCGCGATGCCGGCCTGCGACAGCCGCTCGATCACCAGCTGGGCGCTGCGGACCGCCTCGGGCCGCCCGGTGTGCGCCACGACCAGCACCGACCTCGTGCTCATGCTCTCGCCCCACTCCCCGCCGCGCCGCGATGTACCGACGTGTTGACGAACGTGTCCGTACCGGGCGTTCCCGGATCGGCCGAACGTACCGATTCCGTGACGTCCCGCCCGGCCGGGGCGCTCACTGCGGGCCCTCCGCGACGGCCTTGGCGAGGGCGTCCTCGTCCAGGGCGGGGGCGCCCGCCCGCAGCCACAGGAAGTACTCGACGTTGCCGGACGGGCCGGGCAGCGGGCTCGCGGTCACGCCGCGCACGCCCAGCCCGAGCGTGGCCGCGTGCGCCGCGACGCCGCGCACCGCCTCGGCGCGCAGCTCCGGGTCGCGCACGACGCCGCCCGCGCCGACGCGGTCCTTGCCGACCTCGAACTGCGGCTTCACCATGACGGCGTAGTCCGCGTCGGGCGCGACGCAGCGCCGCACCGGGTCCAGGACCAGCTTGAGGGAGATGAACGACAGGTCGCCGACCACGAGGTCGGGCGGCGGCCCGTCCCCCAGCATCCCCGGCTCCAGGTCGCGGATGTTCACCCGCTCGAGCACGGTGACGCGGTCGTCGGTGCGCAGCGGCCACGCGATCTGCCCGTACCCGACGTCCACGGCGAACACGTGCGCGGCGCCGGCGCGCAGCAGCACGTCGGTGAACCCGCCCGTGGAGGCGCCGGCGTCCAGGCAGCGGCGGCCCGCGACCGCGAGGCCGGGGAACGCCGCCAGCGCGCCCGCGAGCTTGTGCCCGCCGCGCGAGACGTACACGGGCCCGGTGTCGGCCTCGTCCACCACGATCGCGGCGCCGGCCTCCACCTGCGTCGCGGGCTTGGCGGCCCGCTGCCCGCCGACCCGCACCCGCCCGTCGCCGATGAGCTCCGTCGCGTGCTCCCGCGACCGCGCGAGGCCGCGCCGCACCAGCTCGGCGTCCAGCCGCCGGCGTGCGCTCATGCGCGGGGGCGCAGCGCGTCGGGGAACGCGGAGCGGGGCCGCGGCGGCACGGGGGCCCCCGCGGGGTCGGGGCCGCCGGCCCCGCCGTCCGGGGCGCTCTCGGCGGAGATGAGCAGCTCCTGGAGGTTGCGGTGGACGTCCTCGAACACCTCAACGTGCTCGGAGACGGGCCGTCCGGCCAGGTCGCCGAGCCGGGCGAGGACGGCGTCCACGCGCGGGTCGCCGGTGGGCTCGGGCGGCGGCGCCGCCGGGTACTCCGGCTCCGGCGGCCGCTCCGCCGCCTCGACGGCCTCCGCGGCCTCGTCCGACATCACCTTTACCTCCCTGCAACTTCCCCGGCGCGCCTCGAGTCGCCTCGGGCTCGGTCAGAACGCTACCGTCCCACTGGACGGATCGTTGCGGACGGAAACGGGGAACGGCCTGACCATGGCGAACGACCAGGACTGCCGGGCGGCGCTGGACAAGATCGTCGCGCGGCTCGCGGAGGTGGACGCCGACCGGTTCGCCGAGCACGTCGTCGAGCGGACGATCAGCTGCCGCGTCCCCGACCTCGGGCTGGCCTACCGGACCCGCCTGCACGCGGACGGCCTGGACCCGGTCCGCCCGGACGACGACCCGGGCGCCGCCCAGGTCAGGCTGACGGTCGGCAGCGACGACCTGGTCGCGCTCGCGGACGACGACCTGAACCCCGCGAGGGCGTGGGCGACCGGCCGCCTCAAGATCGAGGCGAGCATCGGCGACCTGCTGCGGCTCCGCAAGCTGCTCTAGCCGAGGCCGATCGCGCGCAGCGCCCCGGCGAGGCCGTCCGCGGGCGGGGGCCCTGGGGCGCTCCAGGCGGCGGACGCCAGCGCGCGGAGGCCGTCGTAGGGGTCGCCGGAGCCGGTGACGGCGAACGCGCCGCCGTCCCGCCGCACCGTCCAGCCGCCGCAGCGGTGCCCGTCCGCGGACGCCGCCGCCGCGGGGTGCGGGACGAGCAGGCCCGTCAGGTCGGGCGCCAGGTAGGTCGGGCGGTGGTGCGGCGGCGCGGTCAGGACGCCGAGGGGGTCGGTCACCCCGGTGAACACGAGCATGCTGTCGGCGCCGCCGTTGTGCGCGCCCTCGATGTCGGTGTCGAGCCGGTCGCCGACGACGAGGGGCCGCCGCGCGCCCGTCCGGCGGATCGTCTCGCGGTGCAGCGGCCGTTCCGGCTTGCCCGTGACGACCGGCGCGACGCCGGTGGCGCCCTCGATCACCCGCAGCAGCGACCCGTTCCCCGGATGCGGCGGGCCGTCCCCGCCCGGGATCGTCAGGTCGCCGTTCGACCCGACGAACAGCGCCCCGCGCGCGACGGCCATGCCGCCTTGCGCGAGCAGCCCGTACCCGAGCCCGGGGTCGTAGCCCTGCACCACGGCGGCCGTCCGCTCCGAGGCGACCGACACCGGGCGCAGGCCCTCGCCGTACAGGGCGTGCCGCAGCCCCATGCCGCCGACGACGAGCACCTCCGCGCCCGCCGGGAGCCGTTCGGCCAGCAGCCGCGCCGCCGCCTGCGCCGACGTCACCACGTCCTCCGGCGCGGCCGGCACGCCGACCTCGGTGAGCAGCGCCGCCACCGCGGACGGCGTCCGGGAGGCGTTGTTGGTGACGAACGCCGCGCGCTGCCCCGCCGCGCGGGCCTTCGCCACCGCCTCGGCCGCCGCCGGGACGGGCCGGCGGCCGATGTAGACGACGCCGTCCAGGTCCAGCAGGGCGACGTCGTACGCCTCGCACAGCGGACGGTCACTGCCCTTCATCGCACTCCCTCAGATCGCACACCCGGACGATCGTACGGTGCGGTCGTACGGTGCGGCGCGCCGCCCGCGGGCGGTCAGCGTCTGGCCTGGAGGGTGGCCCGGGCGTGCTTCAGCTCCCGCTCGTAGTCCTTGTTCCCCGGCCGCATCGCCGCGGCCAGCGCCAGCTGCTGCACCGCGCCCTCGAAGTCGCCCATCCGGCTGAGCGACAGCCCGAGCCCGAACCGCGCGTAGTCCTCGGCGGGTTCCTCCTCCACGATGCTCTGGAAGCTCTCGGCCGCCGCCCCGAACTGCCGCGCCCCGAACTGCGCCCGTCCCAGCGCCTCCCGGATGCTGTGCGACCCGGGCTCGGCCTCGGCCGCCCGCATCAGCAGCTGCAGCGCCGCGCCCGCGCTGCCCGCCCGCAGCAGCTCCAGCCCTCGCGTGTACCACTCGTAGACGCCGCCCGCCGGGGCGGCGGGATCCTCGCCGGGGGAATCGTCCGGCCTGCCCGGTCCTTGAACACTCACGTGGACCTCCCCTCGCACATACGCCCCTTTGAACGTACCCACTGGAATGCAGACCGCCTCCAGGCGATTAGCATGCAACCGGTGGGCGACACCGTGGACGAACCCTTGGGCGACATCCCGGGCATCCCCGACGACATCGGGCCCGAGGAGTTCAGCGCCCGCGTCTTCGGCTCGGCGGGGTTCGCCTCCGGCCCGTCCGGCGGCCTCGAACTCGCGCCGTTCCGCGGCGTCCGGTTCGTCCCGGAGGTCGCCGGCGACCTCGCCGCCGTCACCACCCCGCCCTACGACCTGATCGACGACGCGGCCGTCCGGCGGCTGCTGGCGAGCGGCGGGCACAACATCGTCCGGCTGAACATGCCGCGCGCCACCGGGGAGAGCTACGCCGACGCCCGCCGCACCCTCCGCCGCTGGCTCGACGACGGCGCGCTCGCCGTCGACCCCGAACCGGCCCTGTACGTCTACGAGGCCGCCCGGGGCGGGACGGTCCTGCAGCGCGGCCTCATCGGCGGCCTCGGCGTCCGCGCGGAGGCCGACCGCACCGTGCTGCCCCACGAGAACGTCTTCCCCGGCCCGGTCCGCGACCGCCTCGCCCTGATGGAGGCCACCGGCGCCAACCTGGAGCCGATCTTCCTGGTCTACGAGGGCGGCGCGGACGCCGCGGACGTCGTCGACGGCGCCGCGCGCGCCGACCCCCTCCTGGAGATCGCCGCGGACGGCCTCACGCACCGGCTGTGGCGCGTCGCCGACCCGTCCCTGCACGCCCGCGTCGCCGCCGACCTGCGCGGGCGCCGCGCGCTCATCGCCGACGGCCACCACCGCTACGCCACCTACCGCGCCCTCCAGGCCCGCCGCCGCGCCGCCGGCCGCGGCCCGGGCCCGTGGGACCGCGGCCTCGCCCTCCTCGTCGACTCCACCCGCTACCCGCCGCACCTGGGCGCGATCCACCGCGTCCTGCCCGGCCTCCGCCCCGACGACGCCGCCGAACGCGCCCGCGCGGTCTTCCGCGTCACCGACCTGCCCGGCGAGGCCGCCGCCGTCCGCGCCCTCGCCGCCGCGCCCCGCCCCGCGTTCCTGCTCGGCGGCGGCGACGTCCCGCGCCTGCTCACCGACCCCGACCCGCGCGCGCTCGCCCGCGTCATGCCGTCCGACCACTCCCCGCAGTGGCGCGGCCTCGACACGGCCGTCCTCGACCACCTGCTGATCGAGGACGCCTGGCACGTGCCCGCGAACGAGAACGCGATCGAGGTCGTGCACGACGACCCGTCCGCCGCGATCGACCGCGCCCGCCGGACGGGCGGCACCGCGGTCGTCCTCAACCCGCTGCGCGTGGAGGACGTCCTCGCGGTCGCGGACCGCGGCGAACGCGTCCCCCGCAAGTCCACGTCGTTCGGCCCGAAGCCCCGCACCGGCCTCGTCCTCCGCCTCCTGGGCACGGAGGACTGACCCCCGGCCGGTGATCGCGGAGAGAACTGGCCACGGGCGGGGCCGCGGAGCGATGATCGACGGATGGACGACACCACGACCACGATCACGCCGCTCGGCGGCGACGTGTACGAGATAGACACGCGGATGGCGGGCTACAGCGGCATCACCGCCGGATACCTGATCCTGGGCGACCGACCGTGCCTGGTGGAGCCCGGTACGTCCGGCTCCGCCCCGGTCGTCGAGGCCGCCCTGCGGAAGCTCGGCGTGGGCGCGGACGACCTGGCGACCGTCGTCGTCACGCACATCCACCTCGACCACGCGGGCGGCGTCGGCGACATCGCGCGGATGTACCCGCGCGCCGAAGTCGTCGTCCACGAGAAGGGCGCCCGCCACCTGGCGGACCCGTCGCGCCTCATGCGCAGCGCCCGGATGGTGTACGGCGACAGCCTCGACACGCTGTTCGGCGAGCTGAAGCCGACGGACGCCGCGCGGATCCGCGCCGTCGAGGAGACCGGGACGATCGACCTCGGCGGCGGGCGGCGCCTCGAGTCGCACTACTCCCCCGGCCACGCCAAGCACCACGTCGGGCTGATGGACTCGCAGACGGGCGACCTCTACGTCGGCGACGCCGCGGGCGTGTACATCCCCGAGACGGCCGACGTGCGCCCCGCGACGCCGCCGCCGGACTTCGACCTCGACACCACGCTGGCGTCCCTCGGCAAGTTCCGGGCGCTGGGCCCGCAGCGGCTGCTGTTCGCGCACTACGGGCCCGTCACCGAGGTCGAGGACACGCTGGAGCGCTCCGCCGAGGAGCTGCGCGTCTGGGTCGACCACGTCAAGGACGCCCGGGACCGGGGCCTCGACCTCGACCACGCCGTCGCGATGGTCGTCGAGCGCACCCGCGACCGCTACGCCGTGTCCCGCCCGGACGCCGACCCGGACATCGCCGCCAAGTACGAGGTGCTCAGCAGCGCCGAGAGCAACGTCGCCGGGATCATGCACGCCCTCGACCGGCGCGCGTGACGGCCGTCAGCGGCGGAACGGGCCGGTGACCTCGTACGTCCGCCCGTCCGTTCCGCCGATGAACCCGCTCTCGCCCCGCTGCGACGAGAAGTACAGGCGCGTCCCGTCCGGGCTGAACGCCGGCCCCGTGATCTCCGACTCCGCGTGCCCGGCGACCCGCAGCACCGGCGCGACGATCCCGTCCGGCGTGATGATGTTGATCTCCATGTTTCCGCCGTCCTCGGCGACGTACAGGTCGCCGGACGCCGACGCCGTCACGTTGTCGACGCCCGTCAGCGGGGCCTCGCCGGTCACGAGGTCGTCGTCGTAGACGATGTCGAGGCGTTCGGCCGCCGCCCGGTACGCCCACACGCGCCCGTCGCCCTTCGTCGTGAAATAGCAGGTCCCGCCGCTGTAGTGGCAGCCCTCGCCGCCGTCGAACCGCATCGCGCCCGCGACCTGGTCCCGCGTCGGCGTCCACCAGAACTCCGGCTGCGGCACGTCCGCCCACCGGACGGCCCCGGGCCCGGAGCCGACGAGCACCTGCAGCGTCCCGGCGGACAGGTCGCCCCACGACGCGGGGACGAACCGGTAGAAGCAGCCGTCCCCCTGGTCCTCGGTGAGGTACACGACGCGCCGGTCCGGGTCGCACGCCGCGGCCTCGTGCTTGAACCGCCCCATCGCGGGACGCGCCACCGCGTCGTCCTCGCCGCGCGGATCGGTCTCGAACACCAGGCCCCAGTCGTGCTCCTCGCACGACAGCCACGTGTTCCACGGCGTCCCGCCGCCCGCGCAGTTCAGCGTCGTCCCGTTCAGGATCCGGTACGCCGACGTCACCCGCCCGGACGCCTCGAACCGCACGGCGGACGCGCCGCCCACGACGGGGACCTCCGAGTTGCTCACGTAGATCCAGCCGTCCCCGTCGGGGAAGCACGCGCCCCCGTCCGGCGCCGGGTGCCACGTGTACCGCGTGCCCTCCACCCGCTGCAGCGACCGCGCCACGACCCGGCTGCCGAACCCCTCCGGGAGCTCCAGCCCGTTCGCGTCCGCCGCCCGGAGCGGCCCGTACGGGCTCGGGCCGGGCTGCGCGGGGCCGTCGGCGAACGCCCGGCGCCACAGCGCACCCGGGAGCGCCGCCGCGCCGCCGGCCGCGGCGGCGGCGTACAGGAACTTGCGTCGATCAAGGGACATGATGCTCCCAAGGAGTCAGAAACGCCGGGAACATATCCCGACGAATCCCCCCGAACGGCAACGGTCCCGTGACTATCGAATGAAAGATCACGCCCGTCAATACCGGCCGCGCACGAAGCCTCGGTGGACGCGGGCGCGGCGGCCCCGAGACCGACCGGACGACCGGCCCGGCACCGGAGCCCACAGGAAAAGGGTTTCAGTCGCCGAAGGCCCGCCGGGTACTCTCCGGTCCCGTCCGCTCGCGGCCCGGCCGCCGCACCCCCGAACGGAGAGCGCATGACCGAAGTCGACGGCACGCGCGTCGACGCCGCGGAACTCCTGGCGCTCGCGCTTCGTCGCCTCGACGGCGCCGACACCCGCCGTCCGTTCACCGAGATCCCGACTCTCGACGCGTCGAGTCCCGGGTCTTTCCGACCGTTCCCCGCCTTGGCGATCGCCATGGCCGGGCACGTCCTCTCCGCCTGGGAGGTGAGGACGTTCGAGGTCGAACGCGCCCGGCGGGACGAGCGCGTGCGGTTCTTCACCGCGGCCGGCGGCAGGCCCAAGCGGGTTTTCCGAGCGTGCACACTGTTCGTCCCCGAGTCGGGCACGCAGCAAGTCCTTGAGCTGTGCGGGCACTCCTTCTGCGGCAATGAGGCGCCCGCCGGCCCGGGGAGCCGCTGCGCCGACCACCTCGGCGATCCGGTGCCGGACACCTGCGCCCCCGGCCACTGGCTGCGCGTGGCGGGCGAAGCCGCCAGGTCGGCCGAGCGCCGCCGCGGCGGTCTCACCGAGACGGAGGCTCTGGCCGCGGGCGCGGCCCGCGCCGGTGTCCCCGCGGCCGACATCCGCCGCGCCACCGGGATAGGCGAGTGGAGGGTGGACGCGCTCGGCGGGCGGTCCCCCGAGGTGCCCGAGGACATCGACGACTCCGACGACCCGGCGCGCTGGCCGCTCGTGCTCGCCCCCCCGTGCGCGACATCACCGCGGCGGACGTCCACGGCGTCTACAGCATCCTGGGAGGCGGCCCCGCCGAGCCCGCCGCCGACGGGGTGCTCGCCCGGAAGGACCGCTGGTACGGGTACGAGCCGCTGGGCGAGAACGGCCCGTTCCTGGTCTACGCGGAGGACCAGCACGCCTTCACGCTGGAGTGGTGGCAGGTCCAGGAGCACCTGCCGCAGCATCTCCTCGCCCGCCGCGGCGACGAACGCCGCAGACGAGACATGTACGAGCCGCCTTGCACGTGCGGCCACTGCGACTGACGCCCGACCGGTCGGGCGTCAGTCGCAGTGGCCGCACGTGCAAGGCGGCTCGTACATGTCTCGTCTGCGGCG
>NZ_QHJN01000193.1:0-13761 GCF_003947565.1 Actinomadura sp. WAC 06369
CGCCCGCCCCGGGCGCCGCGGGCGGCGCGACCGCCGCCGGGCGGCCGGACGGCGGCGCCGGGCGCGGCGGCGCCCCCGGCCCCGGGGCGCGGGCCGCCGCGAACGCCGGCGCGGAGCGGCGACGATGAAGGTCCCGTACCGCGACGAGGCGGCGGACGCCGCCTACGCGTTCGGCTGGACGGTCGTCCGCAAGACGCCCGAGCGGGCGGCCCGGCTGGCGTTCACCGCCATCGCCGACCGCACCTGGCACCGGTACGGCGCCGGGGTGCGGCAGCTCGAGAGGAACCTGTGCCGCGTCCTCGGCAAGGACGCCGTCGACGACGAGGTCCGCGTCCTCAGCAAGAAGGTCATGCGGTCCTACCTCCGCTACTGGCTGGAGGTGTTCCGGCTCCCCGAGTACGACCGGGAGCGGATCGTCGGGAAGATGCGCGTCACCGGCGAGAAGAAGATCTTCGCGAACCTCGATGCGGGACGGGGCGTCATCCTCGCCCTCCCGCACATGGGCAACTACGAGCACGCCGGCGCCTGGCTCGTCCACCAGGGATACCCCTTCACGACCGTCGCGGAACGGCTGAAGCCCGAGTCGCTGTTCGACCGGTTCGTCGAGTTCCGGGAGGGGCTCGGCATGGAGGTCCTCGCGCACAAGGGCGCCTCCGCCTACGGGCGGATGGCGCGGCGGCTGCGCGAGGGGCGGCCGGTCTGCCTCGTCGTCGACCGCGACCTCACCGACAGCGGCGTGGACGTCGAGTTCTTCGGCGCGACCGCCCGCATGCCCGCCGTGTCCGCCGCCCTCGCGATCCAGACCGGCGCCGCGCTGATCCCCGTCACGCTGTGGTACGAAGGGGAGTACTGGGCGGCGCGCGTGCACGAGGAGATCCCCGTGCCCGCCGAGGGCGCAAGACAGGAGAAGATCCGCGCCATGACCCAGGAGCTCGCGGGCGTCTTCGAGGAGGGCATCGCCGCCCACCCCGAAGACTGGCACATGCTGCAGAAGGTGTGGCTGGACGACCTGCCGGGGAGCCCGGCGGAGGCACCCCGATGAGGGTCGGCATCGTCTGCCCCTACACCTGGAACGTCCCGGGCGGCGTCCAGCGGCACATCGCCGACCTCGCCGAGGCGCTGATCGACCTCGGCCACACCGTCTCGGTGATCACCCCGGCGGACGACGACGCCGACCTCCCCCCGTACGCGGTCCCGGCGGGGCGCGCCGTCCCGGTCCCCTACAACGGCTCGGTCGCGCGGCTCGCGTTCGGGTTCCTGTCGTCCGGACGCGTCCGGAGGTGGATCCACGAGGGCGGCTTCGACGTCCTGCACGTGCACGAACCCGCCGCGCCGTCGCTCGGGCTGCTGGCCTGCTGGGCGGCGGACGGCCCGATCGTCGGCACGTTCCACGCGTCCTACGAGAAGTCCCGCGTGGTGTCGGTCACCGCCCCCATCCTGCAGAGCGCGCTGGAGAAGATCACCGGACGGATCGCGGTGTCGGAGGCGGCCCGCACCACGCTCGTCGAGCACCTCGGCGGCGACGCCGTCCTCATCCCCAACGGGGTCGCCACCGAGCGGTACGCGATGGCCGACCCGCTGCCCGGCTGGCCCGGCCGCGCCGACGGCTCCGGGGACGGCTCCGGCGAGGAGGCGATCGGCTTCCTCGGCCGCATGGACGAGCCCCGCAAGGGCCTCCAGGTGCTGCTGCGCGCCTTCGACGTCCTCGGCCGCGCCCGGCCGCGCCTGCGGCTGCTGATCGCCGGGCCCGGCGACGCCGACGACGTCCTGTCCCGCGTCTCCCCGGAACTGCGCGACCGGGTCGTCCTGCTCGGCATGGTCAGCGAGGAGGACAAGGTCCGCGCCTACCACTCGGTGGACGTCTTCGTCGCGCCGAACCTCGGCGGGGAGAGCTTCGGGATCGTCCTCGCCGAGGCGATGGCGGCGGGCGCCCCCATCCTCGCCAGCGACATCGAGGCGTTCGACCGGGTGCTGCGCGGCGGCCGCGCCGGGGCGCTGTTCCGCACCGGCGACCACGAGGCCCTCGCGGCGGCGGCCGCCGACCTGCTCGACGACCCGGCCCGCCGCAAGCAGCTGTCCGCCGAGGCCCGCGCCGCCGTCCGCGACTACGACTGGTCGGCCGTCGCCCGCGACGTGCTGAGGGTGTACGAGACCGTCTCCCTCGGCCACGCCGGCGTCGTCGAGTCCGGCCCCGTGGCGTAGGGGAGCACCGGATGCCCGACTGGATCATCGACGTCCTGTTCTGGATCGCCGTCGCGTTCCTGCTCGCCGTGTACGTGTCGTGGCGGGCGACCCGCCTCGACCGGCTGCACGTCCGCGTCGAGACGGCCCGCGCCGCGCTCGACGCCGCGCTCGTCCGGCGGGCGGCCGCCGCGCTCGAGCTCGCGGCGTCCCGGCTGCTGGACCCCGCGACCAGCCTGGTCCTCGCCACCGCGGCGCACGAGGCCCGCACCGCCGACGCCGAGCACCGCGAGTTCGCCGAGAGCGACCTGTCGCGGGCGCTGCGCGCCGTCGTCGACCAGCCCGGCTTCGTCGACGCCCTCACCGGCCGCGGCGACGGGGACGGCAAGGCGGTGCTGGAGGAGCTCTCCTCCTCCGCCGCGAAGGTCGCCTACGCCCGCCGCTTCTACAACGACGCCGTCTCGCAGGCCCGCATCGCCCGCCGCAAGCTGCTGATCCGGGCGCTGCGGCTGGCGGGGCGGGCCCCGCTGCCCGGGTTCTTCGAGATCGACGACGACCCGCCCGGCATCTGACCCGACCGCACGGACGGACCGCACGGACGGGGCATGGCGCGCGCTTCGCTACCCTCTGGCGCAGCTCTCGCGAAGGAGGGATCAGCGTGCGCATGTCCCGAGGCGGCACCGCCGCCGGCCGGGCGGCCGCGGGGACCGGGGCGCTCGTCCTGGCCGCCGCGCTCACCGCCTGCTCCGGCGGGGACGTGGGCCGGCGGGCCGAACCGCCGAGCGCGCCCGGCGGACGGGACGGCGCCGGGACGTCCGCGACCCCCGGCCTGCCGTACCACCCGTTCGACGGCGGCGCCGAGAGCCCGCGCGGCCCGGTCCTCGCCGTGAAGATCGCGAACACCGAGCGGGCGCTGCCGCAGTCCGGCGTCCGGGACGCCGACATCGTCTACGTCGGGCAGGTCGAGGGCGGCGAGACCCGGCTGATGGCGGTGTACTCGTCGAAGCTGCCCGAGCGCGTCGGGCCCGTCCGCAGCGCCCGGATCTCCGACCTGTCCATCCTGGCGCAGTACGGGCGGCCCGCTTTCGCCTTCTCCGGCGTCCAGAGCAAGATGAAGAAGGACATCCGGCAGGCGCCCTCCTATGACGTCTCCCAGGAGAACGGCGGGTCCGCCTACTTCCGGGCCGGCCCGAAGCCGATCCCCTACAACCTGTACGCCGACCCCCGCGACCTGCTGGAGCTCGCGCCCGAGGCGACCGGTCCGCGCGACATCGGCTTCCGCTTCGGACCGGCTCCGGCCGGCGGCGAGCCGACCGCGTCGTTCACCGCGAAGTGGCCGTCGGCGACCATGGGCTTCACGTGGTCGGCCGAGGAGAAGCGCTGGCTCGCGAGCTTCGGCGGCCGTCCCGACGTCGCCGCCGAGGGCGGCAGGCTCGGCGGCGCCACGGTCGTCGTCCAGTACGCGAAGACGACGCGCTCGAAGTTCCACGACTCCCTCGGCCACTACACCCCGCTGATCCGGACGACCGGGACCGGCCGCGCGCTCGTCCTGCGCGACGGCAAGGGGTACGACGCCCGCTGGTCGCGGCCGTCGGAAGGGCAGGGGACGACCTTCACCACCGCGGACGGGAAGCCGATGACGTTCGCGCCCGGCCAGGTCTGGGTCGTGCTGGTCAGCGAGGGCAGCCCCGTCATCCCCTGAGGACGCCCCCGCCACACTGCTCGCCGGGGCGCCGGGAACGTGTTTCGGGCTCCGGATCCGACGACCTGTAAACCGGACGTACCTCGCGTTGACGGTCTGCCGGGTCCAGAGACGACACAAGCAGGCAATATTATGGAAAGCGACTAGTCGCCCGCTCACGTGAGGATGTGCCCGTGTCCACTTCCAGTCCCGCTTCCCAGAACACCGCGCCGGAGACCGGGACCGCCCGGGTCAAGCGCGGCATGGCGGAGATGCTCAAGGGCGGCGTGATCATGGACGTCGTCACGCCCGAGCAGGCGAAGATCGCCGAAGACGCCGGCGCCGTCGCCGTGATGGCCCTCGAGCGGGTCCCCGCCGACATCCGCGCCGAGGGCGGCATCTCCCGGATGAGCGACCCGGACATGATCGACGGGATCATCAGCGCCGTGTCGATCCCGGTCATGGCCAAGGCCCGCATCGGCCACTTCGTCGAGGCGCAGGTGCTGCAGGCGCTCGGCGTCGACTACATCGACGAGTCCGAGGTGCTCACCCCGGCCGACTACGAGAACCACATCGACAAGTTCGCGTTCACCATCCCGTTCGTGTGCGGCGCGACCAACCTCGGCGAGGCGCTGCGCCGCATCACCGAGGGCGCCGCGATGATCCGCTCCAAGGGCGAGGCGGGCACCGGCGACGTCTCCAACGCCACCACCCACATGCGCCAGATCCGGCAGCAGATCCGCAAGCTGCAGAACCTGCCCGAGGACGAGCTGTACGTGGCGGCGAAGGAGCTGCAGGCGCCCTACGAGCTGGTCAAGGAGGTCGCGCAGGCCGGGAAGCTGCCCGTCGTGCTGTTCACCGCCGGCGGCATCGCCACCCCCGCCGACGCGGCCATGATGATGCAGCTCGGCGCCGAGGGCGTCTTCGTCGGTTCCGGGATCTTCAAGTCCGGCAACCCCGCGCAGCGCGCCGAGGCGATCGTGAAGGCCACCACCTTCCACGACGACCCCGAGGTCATCGCCAAGGTCTCCCGCGGCCTCGGCGACGCGATGGTCGGCATCAACGTCGCGTCCCTCGGCGAGGACCAGAAGTTCGCCGGCCGCGGCTGGTGATCCGCTGACGCCCCCGGAGGCGGTCGCCGCACGGCGATCGCCTCCGGCCCCTCCACAGCGCGTCATTCCGGGGTTACGCTTGCGGCGCGGCCGGTGCGGGACCGGGCGCACGGCGCGATCCCGCGGGCGGTGCCCGGCCGCGGGAGGGGAGAGCATGGCTTGGTCGGTCGCGCTGGCCTGTGCGAGCGCCGGGGAACCCGCCGACGTCTTCCGCCCCGGCCTGGAGCCCGATCCGGACGCCGCCGCGCGCATCGCCCGCGGCCTGCACCCGGCGGGCGCCCTCACCGAGACCGGCGACACCGTCCTCGACTTCGCCCTCTGGCCCTACGAGGACGAGCTGTTCGTCGGGGCCTTCGGCGCCGCCCGCGACGGGCGGGCGCTGCTGGTGTGCGACCGCCGGCTGTTCCGCCTCGACGACGACGCCCGCCGCGTCGCCGACGCCACCGCCGCCGCGCTGCCCGGCGCCCGCTGCGGCGTGCTCGTGCTGCACAGCGTCGTCCGGGGCTGCTGGTTCCGCTGGTACGAGGACGCCGAACTGCGCCGGGACGTCTTCCTCACCGCCGAGGACGGCGTCATCGTCGACCAGGGCGCCCGGCTCCCCGCCGAGCGCCCGTTCTGGCGCGCCCTCGACGCCGGCGCCCCGGACGTCCCGCTGCCGTTCGACCCCGAGGAGTTCGGCCTCGCGCTCGCCGCCGCCCACATGTTCGGCCGCGGCATCGCCGACCGCGGGACGGACGGCTTCCTGCCCCTCGAACTGCCGCTGCGCCGCTTCAAGCTCGCCGCCCGCGACCGCGCCGGGACCGGCGACGCGCGGTGATCCGCGGGGCCCGCGCAGGGAAGACGCGCGCGTGACCGGGGCGTTGGACAAAGCGTCCAGACGACGGAACGTCTAGGGTTGGTCCGTCCGCATCCCCCGGAAGGTTCATTTGTGACTGCCGTACCGACCATCGGCGTCCTGGCCCTGCAGGGCGACGTGCGCGAGCACGCCCGCGCCCTCGAACAGGCCGGGGCCCGAACCGTGAACGTGCGCCGCGCCGCGGAGCTGGAGCGGGTCGACGGGCTGGTCCTGCCCGGCGGCGAGTCCACCGCCATCTGGCGGCTGGCCCGCGCGTTCGACCTGCTGGAGCCGCTCCGCAAGCGGATCGAGGCGGGCATGCCCGCCTACGGCTCCTGCGCCGGCATGATCATGCTGGCCGACCGCATCCGCGACGGCGCGGCCGGCCAGGAGACCATCGGCGGGATCGACATGACCGTGCGGCGCAACGCCTTCGGCCGGCAGGTCGACTCGTTCGAGTCCGACGTGCCGCTGGCCGGTATGGGCGACACGCCGTACCACGCCGTATTCATCCGCGCCCCCTGGGTGGAGTCCACCGGCGACGCCGTCGAGATCCTCGGCCGCGCCGAGGGCGGCCCGAACGCCGGTAGGATCGTCGCCGTCCGCCAGGGCCGGCTGATGGCCACCGCGTTCCACCCGGAGCTGACGGGCGACTTCCGCGTGCACCACTACTTCGCCGATCTGGTGCGCCGGGCGATGGTTGAGGAGGATTGAGATGTCCGGCCATTCCAAATGGGCGACGACCAAGCACAAGAAAGCGGCCCTCGACGCCAAGCGGGGCAAGCTCTTCGCGAAGCTGATCAAGAACATCGAGGTAGCGGCCCGCACGGGCGGCGGCGACCCCGACGCCAACCCCACCCTGTACGACGCCATCTACAAGGCGAAGAAGAACTCGGTCCCCAACGACAACATCGAGCGTGCGCGCAAGCGCGGCGCCGGTGAGGAGGCCGGGGGCGCCGACTGGCAGAACATCACCTACGAGGGCTACGCGCCCGGCGGCGTCGCGGTGCTCATCGAGTGCCTCACCGACAACCGCAACCGCGCCGCCTCGGAGGTCCGCGTCGCGCTGACCCGCAACGGCGGGTCCCTCGCCGACCCGGGCTCGGTGTCGTACATGTTCAACCGCAAGGGCGTCGTGATCGTCCCGAAGAACGGCACCAGCGAGGACGACGTCATGATGGCCGTCCTCGACGCCGGCGCCGAGGAGGTCAACGAGCTCGACGAGGAGAACTTCGAGGTCGTCAGCGAGGCCGGTGACCTCGTCGCCGTCCGCACCGCCCTCCAGGAGGCCGGGATCGACTACGAGTCGGCGGAGAGCAAGTTCCTGCCGAGCGTCACGGTCCCGCTCGACGAGGAGAACGCCAAGAAGGTCTTCCGCCTGCTCGACGCCCTCGAGGACAGCGACGACGTCCAGGACGTCTACGCGAACTTCGACGTCAGCGACGAGGTCATGGCCGCGATCGACGCCTGAGCACGATCGCCGTCGCCCGACGCCGCCGCGCACCCGACCGCGCGGCGGCGTTCGCGCGTCCCCGCGGACGCGCCCGCCCCGGGGGACACATGCGGGCGGGGCGCTGCGCGATGTCGGCGCGGATTGGTAGCGTTGGCGGCCCGAACAGATGATCGAGAGGGGCGGCCGTGCGGGTGATGGGGGTGGACCCCGGGCTCACCCGGTGCGGGGTCGGCGTCGTCGACGGCGCCCCGGGCAGGCCGCTCCGGCTGGTGCACGTGTCGGTCGTCCGCACCGCCCCCGACGAGGACCACGCGCTGCGGCTGCTCGGCGTCGAGCGGGGCATCGAGGCCCTCATGGACGAGCTGCGCCCCGAGGCCGTCGCCGTGGAGCGGGTGTTCTCGCAGCACAACGTGCGGACCGTCATGGGCACCGCGCAGGCCGCCGGCATCGCGATGCTCGCCGCCGCGCGCCGCGGGCTGCCGGTCGCCCTGCACACCCCCAGCGAGGCCAAGGCGGCCGTCACCGGCAACGGCCGCGCCGACAAGGCGCAGGTGACGAAGATGGTGACGCGGCTGCTCGCGCTCGACGCGGCGCCGAAGCCCGCCGACGCGGCCGACGCGCTCGCCCTCGCCATCTGCCACGTGTGGCGCGGCGGGGCGGGGCGGCGGCCCGCGCCCGCGTTCCGGTCGCGGATCGAGGAGGCGGCCCGGGCCGAACGCGAACGGCTCGCCGCCCGCAGAACAGGAGGGACCGCCCAGTGATCGCCTTCGTCAGCGGCGAGGTGGCCGCCGCCGGACCCGACGGCGCGGTGATCGACGTGCACGGCGTCGGGCTCGCGGTGCAGTGCACCCCCGCCACCCTGGCCGGGCTGCGCGTCGGCGACCGCGCCCGGGTGCCCACGTCGCTGGTCGTCCGGGAGGACTCCCTGACCCTCTTCGGGTTCGCCGACGACGACGAGCGGACGGTGTTCGAGCTGCTGCAGACCGCGAGCGGCGTCGGCCCCCGGCTCGCGCTGGCGATGCTGGCCGTGCACACCCCGAACGCGCTCCGCCGGGCCGTGGCCGCCGAGGACCTCACCGCCCTCACCAAGGTCCCCGGCATCGGGAAGAAGGGGGCGCAGCGCATCGTGCTCGAGCTGAAGGACCGCCTCGGCGGCCCGGTCGGCGACGGCGCCGACGACCGGGCGCCCGCCCGGGCCGAGCCGTGGCGCGAGCAGGTGCAGATGGGCCTGGTCAACCTCGGCTGGTCGGCCAAGGACGCCGACGCCGCCGTCGACGCGGTCGCCGCCGACCTCGACGGCGCCGAGGCGCCGCCCGTCGCGACCCTGCTGAAGTCCGCCCTGAAGAAGCTGAGCAAGTGAGCGAGGACGAGCGGCTCGTCTCGGCGGCCGCCGACGGGTCCGAGGAGCAGGTCATCGAGGCCGCGCTGCGGCCGAAGAAGCTCGGCGACTTCGTCGGGCAGGAACGGGTCCGCGAGCAGCTCGCGCTGGTGCTGCACGGCGCCCTCGGGCGCGGCCGGACGCCCGACCACGTGCTGCTGTCCGGCGGTCCCGGCCTCGGCAAGACCACCCTCGCGATGATCATCGCGGCGGAGCTGGGGCAGCCGCTGCGGATCTCCTCCGGCCCCGCCATCGAGCGGGCCGGCGACCTGGCGGCCGTCCTGTCGACGCTGGCGGAGGGCGAGGTCCTGTTCATCGACGAGATCCACCGGCTGGCGCGGCCCGCCGAGGAGATGCTCTACATGGCGATGGAGGACTTCCGCGTCGACGTCGTGGTGGGCAAGGGGCCCGGCGCGACCGCGATCCCCCTCGACATCGCCCCGTTCACCCTGGTGGGGGCCACGACCCGCGCCGGGATGCTGCCGGGGCCCCTGCGCGACCGGTTCGGGTTCACCGCCCACATGGACTTCTACGAGCCCGCCGAACTGGAGATCATCGTCCGGCGCTCGGCGGGCCTGCTGGGCGTGGAGATCAGCGATGAGGGCGCCGCGGAGGTCGCCGGGCGCGCCCGCGGCACGCCCCGGATCGCGAACCGGCTGCTGCGCCGCGTCCGCGACTACGCCGAGGTGCGCGGCGACGGCACCGTCACCCGGGAATCGGCGCGGACGGCGCTGTCGTTGTACGAGGTGGACGAACGAGGGCTCGACCGGCTCGACCGCGCCGTGCTCGGATCCCTGCTGCGCAAGTTCGGCGGCGGCCCGGTGGGGCTGTCGACGCTGGCCGTCGCGGTGGGGGAGGAGCCGGAGACGGTCGAGGTGGTCGCGGAGCCGTTCCTGGTGAGGCAGGGCCTGCTGGCCCGGACGCCGCGCGGCCGGGTCGCGACCGGCGCCGCGTGGGCGCACCTCGGGCTGACCCCGCCGCCGACGGCGCCGCTGGCCGGGACCCTGTTCGACCTGGACGACGACGCCGATCGGCCCGAATAGTGATCATCGGGTAACGGGTTGGGAACTACTCGGCACCACCGATCGTCACGTCGTTGCCGGGGCCTGGCGTAATCTCTAGACTCCGGGACCTGGTTCACCGTCTTCCAGCCGACGGTTCCAATGATGTGGCCGATCCGGTCACGGGCTGGGCAATCGACACCGGAAGGATGCCCCAGTAATGGGCGGCGACATGATCATTGCGGCGGAGTCGGGCGGCAGCGGGGCTTTCAACCTCCTGCTCCTGCTGGCCATTCCGCTCGTCTTCTACTTTCTCCTCATCCGGCCGCAGAGCAAGCGGCGCAAGGAGCAGCTGCAGATGGAGAGCTCCCTGCAGCCGGGCACGCGCGTGATGACGACCAGCGGCATGCGCGCCACCGTGCTGTCGGTCGACGACGACGGCGTGCTGCTGGAGATCGCGCCCGGCGTCGAGGTGAGCTTCGTCAAGCAGGCCGTCATGCGGGTCCTCCAGGACGACGACGCCAAGGGCGCCGACGCCGAGGAGCTCGACCTCGACGAGGACGACGACGCGGACGACGACGAGCGCGACGGCGACGCCGTCGACCTCACCAAGAACGACGCGGACGCCGACGACTCCGTCGAGGACGTCGAGGACGACGAGCCCGAGGCGAAGGCCGGTGCGAAGGCCGGGCGGAAGTCCTCCGACTGACCGACGCCCTCCTGCACCGAATCCAGACGGGAAGTAAGACGACAAGTGGCTCCCCCTAGGAACGTCCCCAAGCCGGGACGCACCCTTCTCGCGCTCTTCGCGATCCTGGTGGTCCTGGCAGGGACGGCGTTCCTGCAGGGGTCCACGACTCCCAAGCTCGGGCTCGACCTCGCGGGCGGGACGACCGTGACGCTGTCGGCGAAGACGCCGAACGGCGAGACCCCGCCCGCCGAGCAGATGGACCAGGCCGTCAAGATCATGACCCAGCGGGTCAACGGCCTGGGCGTCTCGGACGCCGAGGTGCAGAAGCAGGGCGGCGACAACATCGTCGTCAACGTGCCGGGGGCGGGCCAGAGCCGCGTCGTCAACATGATCGGCACGACCGCGAAACTCCAGTTCCGGCAGGTGTTCGCGGCCGCGGACGGGCGTCCGGTAACGGGGGGCTCCCCGTCGCCGTCGCCCTCCGCGAGCGGAGGCGAACGCGCCGACCGAGGAAGCGGGGACCGCGGCGACCAGGACGGGGAGGCGAGCCCGTCGCCGTCGGCCTCCGCGTCCGCCGGCGCGCCGTCGTCCTCGCCCTCGCCCTCCTCTTCCGCGGCGCCGCGCGGCCGCGCCGCCTCCGCGGCGCTGACCGCGTCCGCTCCCACCGCTCCCACTCCCCCCGCGACCGCCTCCCCGTCGCCGTCCGGCTCCGCCGAGCCGTCCGCCTCGCCCGAGCCGTCCGGCTCGTCCGACGCGACGGACGCGTCGGCCCTCTACCCGGGCGTCCGCGACCAGGCCGTGGTCAAGCAGTTCGAGGAACTCGACTGCTACAACGGCGACCGCCGCGCCCCAGGCTCCAACGACCCCGGCAGGCAATGGGTCGTCGCCTGCGACGAGGAAGTCGAGAACGGCCAGGTCACCAAGTACATCCTCGGCCCCGTCCGAGTGCTCGGCGAGAACGTCGACGGCGCCGAGGCGGTCCCGCCGAACGCCCAGCAGGGGCAGCCGAGCTGGTCGGTCTCCCTCGACTTCGACGGCCGCGGCGCCGACCAGTTCGGGCAGGTCACCACCGAGGCGTACGGCGCCTACCAGCAGGACCCCACGTCCGCGCAGGCGCAGATCGCGATCGTCCTGGACGGCCAGGTCGTCTCCGCCCCCGCCATCAACCAGGGCCCGATCACCGGCGGCACCGCCAGCATCGACGGCCCGCCCGAGAGCTTCGGCCAGCAGTACGCCACCGACCTCGCCAACGTGCTCAAGTACGGGGCGCTGCCGCTGGAGTTCGAGCAGAGCTCCATCGACGAGGTCTCGTCCACGCTCGGGTCCGACCAGCTCACCGGCGGCCTGATCGCCGGCGCCATCGGCCTCGTCCTCGTGGTCGTCTACTGCATGGTCTACTACCGGGGCCTCGGCCTGGTCGCGGTCTCCAGCCTCGCGGTCGCCTCCGCGATCACCTACCTGGCGGTGGTGATCCTCGGCGAGAACATGGGCTTCCGCCTCTCACTGCCGCACATCATCGGCCTGATCGTGTCGATCGGCATCACCGCCGACTCCTTCATCGTCTACTTCGAGCGCCTGCGGGACGAACTGCGCGCGGGCCGCAAGCTCCGGCCGTCCGTCGAGACGGCCTGGAAGCGCGCCCGCCGCACGATCCTGGTCGCCGACGCGGTGACCTTCCTGGCCGCCCTCGTGCTGTACTTCCTCGCGGTCGGCGGCGTCGCCGGGTTCGCGTTCGCGATGGGGCTCACCACCCTCATCGACGTGATCGTGGTGTTCTTCTTCACCAAGCCGCTGGTGGCCGTGCTGTCGCGCACCACGTTCTTCGGCCAGGGCCATCCGCTGTCCGGGGTCGACGCCAGACGGCTGCGCCGCGCCTCCGGGGCCGCGCCGGGTTCCGCCGCCCGTCCGACGAGCCAGGAGGTCTGAGACATGGCGACGCGTGCGATCATCTCCCGGATCTACCGGGGCGAGGTCAGCGCCGACATCGTCGGCCGGCCGAAGCTGTGGTACTCGATCTCCGGGATCCTGCTGGTCCTGTCCATCGCCGGCCTGGTCGTGCAGGGCCTGAACTTCGGCGTGGAGTTCAAGGGCGGCTCGGTCTTCACCTTCCAGGCGCCGAGCGCGTCGATCGAGCAGGTGCGCGGCGCCGTCGCCGACGGCGGCGCCCACCAGACGATCGTGCAGGAGGCCGGCGACAAGTGGCGGGTGACCACCGAGAGCATGTCGTCCGACGAGGTCGGCGAGGTCAAGCAGAGCGTCACCGAGCGGCTCGGCATCCCGGGCGACAAGGTCAGCACCCAGGTGGTCGGCGCCTCCTGGGGCGGTGAGATCCAGTCGAAGGCGTGGCAGGCCCTCGCCGTCTTCATGGTGCTGATCATCGCGTACCTGTCCATCGCGTTCGAGTGGCGGATGGCGGCGGCCGCGGTCGTCGCCCTCGTCCACGACCTCGTGATCACCGCGGGCGTCTACGCGTGGTCCGGCTTCGAGGTGACCCCCGCCACGCTGCTGGGCTTCCTGACGATCCTCGGATACTCGCTGTACGACGCGGTCGTGGTGTTCGACATGATCAAGGAGGTCACCAAGCCGCTCGGCCCGACCTCCAAGACCACCTACAGCCAGGCCGCGAACACGGCCCTCGCCAGCACGCTCGTCCGGTCCCTGAACACCTCGCTGGTGGCGATCCTGCCGGTGGCGGCGATCCTGTTCATCGGGACGACGCTGTTCGGCGCGGGCACGCTGAAGGATTTGTCGCTCGCGCTGTTCGTCGGCATGATCGTCGGGACGTACTCGTCGCTGTGCGTCGCGACGCCGCTGCTGGTGCAGCTGAAGGAGCGCGAACCCAAGTACCGGGAGATCCGGGCGAACATCGCGCGCCGCGAGGCCAGCGCGAAGCGGAAGTCGAAGACGGTCGCCAAGGTGAAGGCGACGGCGGGCGCGCCCGGCGGCGACGACGCGGACGGCGGCTCCGCCGGCGACGACGCCCCGGACGGCGGCGCGGGCGACGCCGCGGCGACGTCCGGCGAGGACGTCGCGAAGTCGGTCACCGTCCGCAAGGTGGTCCAGTCGGGGCCGCGGCACCAGCCCAGGCGCGGCACGCGCCAGCAGCGCCGCGGCAGGTGACGGCGGGCCGCGCGGGCGGCGAGCAGGGCCCTCAGGGGCGGTAGCAGGCAACAGGCGTCTCAGGGGGACGAACGATGGTGGACCTCGGCAAGCTGATCCAGGAGCGGATCCGCGACGTGGACGACTACCCGAAGCCGGGGGTCGTGTTCAAGGACATCACTCCGCTGCTGGCGGACCACGTCGCCTTCGCGGGGGTGGTGGACGCCATCGTCAACCACCACGGCCGCGGCACGATCGACAAGATCGTCGGTATCGAGGCGCGGGGCTTCATCCTCGCCGCGCCCGTCGCCTACCACTTCGGGGCGGGCT
>NZ_QHJN01000194.1:0-13703 GCF_003947565.1 Actinomadura sp. WAC 06369
CGCGGATGGGGGTGAGGCGGCACCAGGTGCGGGGCTCGGCGAGGTAGCGGCCCTGCGAGAGGAGCAGTTCGGTGAGGCGCTTGCCCTCGATGACGGGGCGGGTCGCGAGCCAGGTGAGGACGCCGGGCGGGACGATGTAGACGACGTGCCACGGGGACTCGAAGGGCACGCCGACGAGTTGCAGCATCACGATCCAGGGCACGAACACGCCGAGGAACACGCCGATCTGGACGAGCGGCAGCGGCATCGGGAGCCGCAGGTCGTACAGCTTGTACAACCGCTTCTCGATGCGCCAGATGTTCGTGTACGTGGGTAGATCCACGCCCCTACTCCCCTATGGATGCGAGCACGGTCTCCGGGTCAGCTGCCGTCCACTCCCAGTGCGGTGGCGATCGCCTTGGCAGCGGTCTCGATGATCTGGGGCACGTAGAAGACGATGGCGATGCCGATCGCCAGGACGATGAACTGCGCGAACCGGGTGATCTCACGGGTGAACAGGAAGAAGATCGCCACGATGGAGACGGTGACGAGGAAGAGCGGGCCGAAGAATCCGCGGAGCCAGCTGGCGAGTCCGTCCGGATCGAAGGAGTCGTCGGGTGCCGCCAGGATCTCGGGCGGAATCGACGCCATGAGGTGGTGCAGCATCGACTTACCTTCCTGGTTCGGCGTGGGGGGACGGGCGGGCGTTCATCTCGCGGCCTTTCATGACGGGTCGGGATCGGTGGTGCCGCGGATGTCCTTGACGTACCAGGTCGCGTCCTTGCGCACCATGTCGAGTTCGTATGCCTGCTCGAGTTCGCCGCCGGCGACGCGCCAGACGACGCTCGCGGTGACGGTGCGGGCGCCGGCCGAGCCCTGCGGGGCGACGACCTCGGCGACGCGGAGGAACTCGACCGAGCGGGCGAGGCCGCTGATGGGGCTGCCCGCGGCGAACCGGGACAGGGCGGTGGTGTCGCTGCGCGCGTACGCCTGGAAGAACGTCACGAGGATGGGCTGGAGTTCGCCTTCGAGGGGGGTGTCGCGCGGTGCGGCCTCCTGCTGCGGCAGTGCGGCCTTCGCGGGCGGGGGGAGCAGCGCGGGACGGGCGGCGACGACGAGCGCGCCGGACTCGTTCGCGTAGACGGGGACGGCGAGGCGCAGCCACTTGTCGCCGGTGCGGGCGAGGAGGGTGACGGTGGCGTTGCGCGCGTCGCGCGCCTGCACGCCCGCGACCTGCACGGACTGGACCTGCAGCGTTCCGGTTCCGTTCCAGCCGAATTGCGGGTCGGCGCCCTCGGGCAGGAACGTGCGCAATTGGGTCTGGCGGTCCGCGGCGTTCTCCTGGTCGTAATTCAGATAGACGTTGGCGAACTGCAGGGCGAATGCCCCGGCGGCGCTGGTCGGGAACTGGGCGCGTTCGGGGGACGACTTGGGCGCGGCGGCCGTGTCGGGGGCGTCCGCGGCGGTGAAGCGTTCGAAGGGGGCGCGGATCCCGTTGACGAGGATGACGATGATCAGGGCCCAGAGGACGGCGCGGCCCGTCCAGACCCACCAGCGGCCGCCGGATCCGGACCAGCGGCCGCCGCGCGGGCCGCCGCGGCCCCGGTCGTCCGGGACCTCCCACGGGTCGACGGACAGACCCGGCGCCGCGGTCTCGTCGACCACGGCGGTGTCACGGCCGCGTTTCACGGCCGACCTGCGAGCCATCCTGCCTCCGCTCGCGCCTCGCCCCAAGGTCGGCGCGCTCTGATTGCCTGGTCCAGATGTTGCGCGGTGGTCCTTTCCGAACCCACCCCGGGCCCAGCGTAACCACGAGCGTCAATTGTTCCAGCGCATCCGAGCGAAGCACAGCCCCGGCACGCGGTTGTGGATAATGCGATCCACCTCAGCAGGAACGGGAAGGATTGCCAAACGGTGACGATCCCCTATCCCTGCCTCCGATCAGCGCGTCCCGGGCGCAATCGGACGAGCGTCGCGAGTCACACGTTTTGCCAGCGTCCGCGGTGCGTGTCCGGGCCGATCGGCCGGCGCGGCCGCCGCGCCGGCCGTCCGGCGCCTCCCGGCGGCGGGCTCAGACGTTGAAGCGGAACTCCACGACGTCGCCGTCCTGCATGACGTACTCCTTGCCCTCCATGCGGACCTTGCCGGCGGTCCGGGCGGCCGCCATGGAGCCCGCGGCGGTCAGGTCGTCGAAGGAGACGATCTCGGCCTTGATGAAGCCGCGCTGGAAGTCGGTGTGGATGACGCCCGCGGCCTCGGGCGCGGTGGCGCCCTTGCGGATCGTCCACGCGCGCGACTCCTTCGGGCCGGCGGTGAGGTAGGTCTGCAGGCCGAGCGTGTCGAACCCGATGCGGACGAGCTGCGACAGGCCCGACTCCTCCTGCCCCATGCCCTGCAGGAGTTCGAGGGCCTCGTCGTCGGGCAGCTCGATCAGCTCGGCCTCGATCTTGGCGTCGAGGAAGATCGCCTCGGCGGGGGCGACGAGGTCGCGCAGGCGGGTGCGCAGGGACTCGTCCGTCAGCTCGCCCTCGTCCAGGTTGAAGACGTAGAGGAACGGCTTGGCGGTGAGGAGGTGCAGCTCGCGGAGGAGCGCCGGGTCGATGCCGGCCTTGTCGGCGCCGGCGAAGATCGTGACGCCCTCGTTGAGGAGCTTCTGCGCGGCGGTGACGGCGTCGACGACGGCGAGCTGGTTCTTGTCCTTCTTGGTCCGGGCCTCCTTCTCGAGGCGCGGCAGGGCCTTCTCGATCGTCTGCAGGTCGGCCAGGATCAGCTCGGTGTTGATCGTGTCGATGTCGCGGGACGGGGCGACCTCGCCGTCCACGTGCGTGACGTCGGGGTCCTCGAAGGCGCGGATGACCTGGCAGATCGCGTTCGTCTCGCGGATGTTGGCGAGGAACTTGTTGCCGAGGCCCTGGCCTTCGGACGCGCCCTTGACGATGCCCGCGATGTCGACGAACTCCATCGTCGCGGGGATGGTCTTCGCCGAGCCGAAGATCCCGGCGAGCGCGCCCAGCCGCGGGTCGGGCACCCCGACCACGCCGACGTTGGGCTCGATGGTCGCGAACGGGTAGTTGGCGGCCAGCGCGTCGTTCTTGGTCAGCGCGTTGAACAGGGTGGACTTGCCGACGTTGGGCAGCCCGACGATTCCGATGGAGAGGCTCACGGCCGTCAAGTTTACGAGCCCGGACGCACCGCACCGTGCGGGGCGGCGCCGCCGATCGGCCGAGCCCGTCCGCGAGCCCGTCCCCGCGCCCGTCCCCGGGCACCGGGCGGCGGGCCGTCGGCAGTGCGCCGATTGTCCGCCGTGCCGCCGTTACCGGCGCGTCGCGGTCGCGGTTCGCGGCCGCGCTGTCACGATGAACGGATGGACCTCGCGCTGCTCGCCGGCCTCGTCGTCGGGGCCGCCTTCGGCGTGGTCGCCGGATGGGCCCTGGCGATGGGACGGCAGGGCGCGCTGATCGCGCGGGCCCGCGCGGCGGAGGAGAAGCTCGCCTATGCCGAGGAGCGGATGGCCGAGCATTTCGAGAACCTGTCGGCGCGCGCGCTGGACGCCAGCAACGCCCGCTTCCTGGAGCTGGCCGACGCGCGGCTGAAGGCGGCGGGGGCCGAGGCGGCGGGCGAGCTGGAGCGGCGGCAGCAGGCGGTCGAGCACCTGGTCGGGCCGCTGCGGGAGACGCTCGCCAAGGTCGAGGAGCAGCTCCGCGAGGTGGAGACGGGCCGCCGCGAGTCCCACGCGATGCTCGCCAAGCAGGTCGACTTCGTGCGGCAGAGCTCCGAGCAGCTCGGCCGCGAGACGCGCACGCTGGTGCGGGCGCTGCAGCGGCCGGAGGCGCGGGGACGCTGGGGCGAGCTGCAGCTGCGGCGGGTCGTGGAGCTCGCGGGCATGACGCACCACTGCGACTTCGACGAGCAGGCGAGCGCGGTGACGCCGGACGGGACGGTGCGGCCCGACCTGGTCGTGCGGCTCGCCGGCGGCAAGAGCATCGTCGTCGACTCGAAGGTGTCGCTCGCCGCCTACCTGCAGGCCGCCGAGAGCGGCGACCCGGTGCGGCTCGACGCGCACGCCCGCCACCTGCGCGACCACGTCGACCGGCTGGCCGCGAAGTCGTACTGGCAGGCGTTCAGCCCGGCGCCGGAGTTCGTGGTCCTGTTCATCCCGGGCGAGGCGTTCCTGGCGCCCGCGCTGGACCGCGATCCCGAACTGCTGGAGTACGCGATGCGGCGCCGCGTCCACATCGCCACCCCCACGACCCTCATCACGATGCTGCGGACGGCTTCGTACGCGTGGCAGCAGGCCGCGCTTTCCCGCAACGCGCGGGCCGTGTTCGACCTCGGCAAAGAACTGTACGAGCGGCTGAGCACGATGGGGCAGCACGTAGACGAACTGGGCCGCGCGCTCACCGGCGCGGTGAAGTCCTACAACCGGACGGTCGGGTCGCTGGAGACGCGGGTGCTCGTCAGCGCGCGGCGTCTGAACGACCTGGGCGTCGTCGACGGTTCGCTGGACGGCCCACGGCCGGTGGAGGAGAGCCCGCGCGCGCTTTCGGCGGCGGAGCTCAACGGGCAGGACGACCCGTACAACGGGGTTCCGGACGGCGAGGCCCCATACGGCGGCGATTCGCGCGACGATGTCACCCGAGACGATGCCTCTCGAGAAGACGGCCCTCGAACAGATGACGTCGCCCGGGGCGATGATGCTCGGGGCGATGTCCCGCGGGCGGAGGCACGCCGAGCCGGGCTCTCCCGGGGGCCGGTCGCGCGGGACGAGGGCGACGCTTCGCGCGAGGGCTCCCGGCAGTACGGCACCTGGGCCGTCCCCGGGCAGAGCGATCGGCGAGAGAGGTGGCAATGAGCACATCGACGGCACGCGACGCCCCTGGCGACACGCCGCCGACGCACCGCGGGGCGGGGCGGCGGCGGGGCGGGCCGCAGCGGCGGTCGCGGGCGTCCGGCGGCCGGGCGTCCGGGTCCCGCTCGGCGGCGCCGACCGGTCCGGTGACGCTGACCGGGCGCGGCGGCATCGTCGTGGTGTTCGGGACGGCCGTGCTGTGCGGGCTGCTGTCGCGCTGGCTCGACATGCCGCTGCTCGCGGGGGCCGGCTTCACGGTGGGCTGCGTGCTCGCCGCGCTCGCCACCCGCCCGGCGGACCTGCTGGCGCTGGCCGTCAGCCCGCCGCTGGTGTTCTTCCTCGCCACCCTGGTCGCGGTGCTCGTCACCACGGTGGGGCAGGGGTCGCTGCTGCGCGGCGTCGCCGTCGGGGTGCTGACCGCCCTGGCCGGGACCGCGCCGTGGCTGTTCCTCGGCACGCTGCTGGTGCTGCTGATCACGCTGCCGCGCGGGCTCCCGACGAACGTACGGGAGCTGCGCGACAAGCTCGCGGGCGTCCGGCTGTTCGAGGAGGAGGAGAACGAGAACCCGGTCCGGTGGGACGAGTCCCCGTCCTCCCCCGCCGCGCGCGCGCCGCGGCATGGAGACGCGGACTGACCCGTGCCGTCAGACGGGCGTGATGCGCAGGTCCTTGCGGAGTTCCTTCGGCAGGGAGAAGCGCATGCGCTCCTCGACGGACTCGATCTCCTCGGCCTCGCCGTAGCCGCGCTCGGCGAGCCAGGCCAGGACGCCCTGCACGAGCTCGTCCGGGACGGACGCGCCGCTCGTCACGCCGACGGTGCTGACGCCGTCGAGCCACGCGGGGTCGATCTGCTCGGCGTAGTCGACGAGGTGGGCGTCGTCCGCGCCGTGCTCCTTGGCGACCTCGACGAGCCGCACGGAGTTCGAGGAGTTGGTGGAGCCGACCACGATGACGAGCTGGGACTGCGCGGCCATCTCCTTGACGGCGGTCTGCCGGTTCTGGGTGGCGTAGCAGATGTCGTCGGACGGCGGGTCCGTCAGCTTGGGGAACCGCTCGCGGAGCTTCTCGACGGTGGCGATGGTCTCGTCGACCGAGAGGGTGGTCTGCGACAGCCACGCGACCCGCTCGGGGTCGCGGACCCGCACGTTCGCGACGTCCTCGGGCCCGTCGACCAGGTGGATGTGGTCGGGCGCCTCGCCGGAGGTGCCGATGACCTCCTCGTGCCCCTCGTGGCCGATGAGGAGGATGTCGTAGTCCTGCGCGGCGAACCGGACGGCCTCCTTGTGCACCTTCGTGACCAGCGGGCACGTGGCGTCGATGGTGCGCAGGTCCAGCTTGCGGGCCTCGTCGTGGACGACCGGCGCGACGCCGTGCGCCGAGAAGACCACGATCGACCCCTCGGGGACCTCCTCGGTCTCGTCCACGAAGATCGCGCCGCGTTCCTCCAGCGTCTTCACCACGTGGACGTTGTGGACGATCTGCTTGCGGACGTAGATCGGGGCCCCGTACTTCTCGAGGGCGATCTCGACCGTCTGCACGGCCCGGTCGACTCCGGCGCAGTAACCGCGCGGCTTGGCGAGCAGGACGCGGCCCCGCGTACCCGTGGGCGCGGTGCTGGCGGGCTGGGTGTTGGCGGTCATGCCCCCATCGTACGAGTCGCCGCCCGGGTCCCGTGCCCGGTGGTGAGGCGTGCCGCGCGGACGCGGAAGCCCGCGGCGCAAGGGTTCCGGCCGCATTGTGACCGACGGCACGCCGTTTTTGGACAGAAAGACAAGACCCGGGGTGACCGTGATCGCACCCATGGGGCAGAGTGAGTTTCGACGACCGTACGTGTGCTCCCGAGTTCCCTGATAAGGACGGCAGGAAGAGGAAAGACCATGACGAGATCGCCATCGCCGCGCCGCCTCAAGCAGCAGGTTCAGGACACGGTGGGCGAGCAGGTCCGCGACCTCCCGCTGCACGCCGTCCGGCTGGCCATGTTCGGTGTCGGCCGGGCGCTGCTGCTCGGCGACCGCGTGACCCGCGACTACAAGGAGATCACCGAGGGCGGCGGCGTGAAGCCGGTGATCGGGCGGCTCCGCGACGATGTCCAGCACACCGCGGAGAAGGTCGTCGGCACCGTGGTGGAGCGCGTCCGCGGCGAGCAGGCCGAGCCCGAGCCCGAGCCGGAGCCCGTGCGGCCCCGGCGCACCCGTCCGGCGCGGCCGTCGCGCCCGTCGGCGGCGCGCGAGGACGGCGCCGCCGCGCGGCGCCGGCCGGACAAGGAGATCTCGGTCGGCAAGCCGGGCGCGTCGGACGGGCCGGTGGCGAAGCCGGCGCCGTCGCCGCGGCCGTCGGCGCCGCGGCCGGAGCCCGCGCCGCAGGCCGAGCCCGCGGCCCCGCCCGTCCCCGAGGACGGCCCGGCGCCCGAGGTCGCCGCGACCGCGGCGCCCGACGCCCCGGCGCCGGAGCCCGCCGAGCCGGAGGCCGCGCAGCCGGAGGCCGCGCAGCCCGAGGACGAGTTCACGCCGCGTCCCGAGTCGCGTCCGGCCGCGCAGAGCGAGGCCGAGCACGTCGCCGAGAGCCTGCCGGTGCCGAACTACGACGAGGCGACCCTGCCGCAGCTGCGCGCGCGCCTGCGCGGGCTGTCGGTGGAGCAGGTGAAGCTCCTGCGCGAGTACGAGCGGACCCACGCGGGCCGCGAGGACATCATCAAGATGTACGAGCGCCGCATCGCCAAGCTGAACGGCCAGAGCTGACGCCGGCGAGACATGGAGAACGGCCCGGGAGGCGGACCTCCCGGGCCGTTCCCTTTCCCGTCGGCGTCAGGCCGGGGCGGGGGCGTCCCGGAACGCGTGGTCGACGTCGACGCGCTCCAGCGGCGCCAGGTGGCGGCGCCGCGCCGCGAGGACGCCGATCGCGACGGCGCACGCGGCGGCGCCGGCGATGTACGGCAGGTGCGGGTCGACCTCCTCGGCGAGCTTCGTCGCGAAGTAGGGGGCGAGGGCGCCGCCCATCCAGCGGACGAAGTTGTACCCGGCGGACGCGACGGGCCGCGGGCTGTCGGAGACCTCCATCGCCGCCTCGGTGAACGCGGTGTTGTTCAGGCCGATCGGGATGCCGGACAGGATCGTGCAGACGATGATCCCGTCGTGCCCGAGGAACGCGAGGCCGACCTGGAACAGGATCAGCAGCGCCAGCCCCAGGTACATCACTCGGACCGTTCCAATACGACGCTGCAGCGCGGGCGCGCCGAACACCGACGCGAGCGCCACCATCACGCCCCAGCCGAAGAACACCAGGCCGATGCCGTGGGCGCTCATCCCGAGGACGAACGGGGTGAACGCGAGCACGGTGAAGAAGGCGTAGTTGTAGAACAGCGCGGTGAACGCGGTCGTGGACAGGCCGCCGTGGGCGAGCGCGCGGATCGGCGCGGTCAGCCCGGTCTTGCGCGCCGGCGGCGGGGTCGCCCGCAGCAGCGTCGTGATCAGCAGGAAGCCGGCGGCCATCAGGACGGCGGTGCCGAAGAACGGGAACCGCCAGTTCAGGTCGCCGAGCAGCGCGCCGACGAGCGGGCCGAGCGAGATGCCGAGGCCGAGCGCGGCCTCGTACAGGATGATGGCCTTCTCGGCGCCGCCGCTGGCCGCGCCGACGATGACGGCGAGCGCGGTGGCGACGAACAGCGCGTTGCCGAGGCCCCAGCCGGCGCGGAAGCCGACGAGCTGCCCGACGGTGCCGGACGTCCCGGCGAGCGCGGCGAACACGACGACGAGCGCGAGCCCGATGAGCAGGGTCTTCTTGCCGCCGATCCGGCTGGACACCCAGCCGGTGACCAGCATCGCGACGGCGGTGATCAGGAAGTAGCTGGTGAACAGCAGCGAGACCTGGCTGGGCGTGGCGTCCAGGTTCTCGGCGATCGCGGGCAGGATGGGGTCGACCAGCCCGATGCCCATGAAGGCGACGACGGCGGCGAAGGCGGTCGCCCACACCGACATGGGCTGGCGCAGGATGCCGCCCCGTCCGCCGCCTTCGGCGCGGTGCGCCTCCGGGGGCCGTGCGTGCATGGGTCTTTCCTCTCAGGCGTTCAACCGGCCGAGAAGAGCTTGTCGAGCGCGGGCAGCGCCGCGGCGACGGCCGCGCGCTCCGCGCCGGTCAGTTCCGCGAACCGTTCGGCCAGGTAGCCGATCCGGCGCTCGCGCCCGTCCGTGAGGACGTCCCGTCCAATCGCGGTGAGCAGGGCGGTGACGACGCGGGCGTCCGAGCCGTCCCGGCCGCGCTCCACGAGCCCGTCGCGTTCGAGCCGGTTGATCTGCGCGGTCATCGTCGGCAGCCGGACGCCGTGCTCGGCGGCCAGCTCGGTCATCCGCCGCGGCCCGTGCTCCAGGGAGCCGAGCACGGACAGCTGCTGGGCGGTGACCGGCTGGTCGGCGGTCGCGCGGCGCAGCATCAGCACGACGTGCCGGAGCCGCAGGTTCAGCTGCTCGGCGAGCTCGCGTTCGGGAACGGTCACGGTCTCTCCTCGATTACTTAGCCAGACTAAGTTAGTGGAGCTAACTTTTGAAGGGACGGGCCGTGTCTCCCGCGTCACACGCATAGGCTGCCGGGCATGGCGATGGAGACGACGGCCGAATCCCCGGTTCCGGTGCGGACGGTCCTGCAGGCGGTCGGCGGCTGGATCGGCAAGCTGGGCCGCATCTGGGTCGAGGGGCAGATCACCGACCTCAACGCCCGCGGCGGCACCGTCTACATGACGCTGCGCGACCCGGTGGCGAACATGTCGGTGCGGCTCGTCGGGCAGCGCGGCGTCGTCGAGGCGGCCGGGCCCGCCGTCACCGACGGCGCGCGCGTCGTCGTCCACGCCAAACCGGACTTCTGGATCAACCGGGGCACCTTCTCGCTCAGCGTGCTGGAGATCCGGCCCGTCGGCGTCGGCGAGCTGCTGGCCCGCCTGGAACGCCTCAAGAAGACCCTCGCCGCCGAGGGCCTGTTCCGGCCCGAGCGCAAGCGCCCGCTGCCGTTCCTGCCCGGCCGGATCGGGCTGATCTGCGGGCGCGACTCCGACGCCGAGCACGACGTCCTGCAGAACGCGCGGCGCCGCTGGCCCGCGGTCGCGTTCCGCGTGGAGAACACCGCCGTGCAGGGCACCTACGCGGTCGGCGAGGTGATGGCCGCGCTGCGCGCGCTGGACGCGGATCCCGAGATCGATGTGATCATCATCGCGCGCGGCGGGGGCGCGATGGAAGACCTGCTGCCGTTCTCCGACGAGGCGCTCGTCCGCGCCGTCTCCGCCGCCCGCACCCCGGTCGTCAGCGCCATCGGCCACGAGCAGGACACCCCGCTGCTCGACCTCGTCGCCGACGTCCGCGCCTCCACCCCGACCGACGCGGCGAAGAAGGCCGTCCCGGACGTCCGCGAGCAGCTCCAGCTCGTCCGGCAGCTCCGCGACCGGGGGCGCCGGTGCCTCGCGGGCGGCGTGGAACGCGAGCTCGCGTGGCTGAAGTCCGTCCGGTCGCGGCCCGCGCTGGCCGACCCGGTGCGGGAGATCGAACGGCAGTCCGAGCAGGTCGCCGCGCTGCGCGACCGGGCCCGGCGGTGCCTGTCCGGCGCGCTCGACCGGGCCGGCGACGAGCTGTCGCACACCCGGGCCCGCCTCCTCGCCCTCTCCCCCGCCGCGACCCTCGACCGCGGGTACGCGATCGTCCAGCGGGCGGACGGCGCCGTCGTGCGGGACGCCGCGTCCGTGCGGCCCGGCGAGGACCTCGCGGTGCGCGTCGCGTCCGGACGGCTCGGGGTGACCGCCGCGGGTCCCCTCGACGACTAGGGTGGGGCGGGTGTCGGAGCAGGAGGAGAGGGCGGCGAGGCCCTCGTACGAGCAGGCCCGCGACGAGCTGGCCGACGTGGTGAAGCGGCTGGAGGCCGGCGGCCTCACCCTGGAGGAGTCGCTCGCGCTGTGGGAGCGCGGCGAGAAGCTCGCCGCGCTCTGCGAGGAGTGGCTCGAAGGCGCCCGCGCCCGGCTCGCCGCCGCGATGGCGCAGCCCGAGGACGGCGGCACCGGCGCGCCGTTCTGACGTCAGGGGGCGCCGGGGGACGCGCTCGGCGACGCGGGGCTCGACGCGTTCAGCCCGCCGCCCTTCGGCTGCTCCTTGAGCGACCCGGCCAGCACCGCCAGCTCCTCGTAGGGGGCGGTCCCGGTCACCACGAGGCTCACCCCGCCCGGCAGCGTGAGCGCCAGCGAGTTCGCCTCCTTGTCCGCCCGGTGGTACTTCTGCCACGTCTGCCCGGCGACCTGCATCGTCCCCAGCGGCTTGCTGCTGTTGGTCATCCGCGGGACGTACTCGGACGCCTTCTCGTTGCTCTGCTCGAGCGCCGCGTAGTGGTCGTCCGGCGTCACGAACCCCAGGTGCCACGCGACCGGCTCGCCGCTCCCGCCGTCCAGTCCGTGCACCCGCGAGCTCGTCGGGCGCCACCCCGCGGGCAGCCCCTCGGGGGCCCGCACCGTGAACGGGGCGTCGTTGCGCATCACCCAGAGCTGCGAGCCGTAGTCGACGGTCGGCAGGATCTGCTCGTCCGCCCGCGGCGTCACGACGTAGATCATCAGGGCGAGGATCAGCGACGCGCCCATCGCCAGCGAGAAACCGCCGATCCCGGTGGTGAGCCGCTTGTGCACGCCCGGGCTGACCGGGATCGGCTCCGGCCCGGAAGGAGCCGCCTCGGTCACGGTGTCAGGGGTCTTGTCGGTCACCCTTTCAGGATCCCCTACGGTGGCGGCTGCTCTAGACAGGGGGTGCGGTACGCGGGTTGCGGATCGTGCCGACGATCCCCATGATCTCGGCGGCGAGCCGCCGCGCGGCGTCCTCGTCCTCCATCAGTGAGATGTCCGACACCGCGCCGGCCATCGCGCCCGTCAGCACCATCACCAGCGCCTCGTCCACGCCGCCGTCCGCGGTGTGGAACAGCGCCGCGTTCCGGCGGGCCCACTTGCCGAGCCGCTGCCGCATCGCGCGGTCGAACCCCGGCGGGCCGTCCCCGGAGATGAACAGCCGCGAGACGTCCCGCTCCTCCAGGCAGCCGTCGAGGTAGGCGCCCGCGCCGGCGATGAACTGCCGCATCGGGTCGGTCTCCCCGGCCTCCCGCACCGCGTTGATCGCCTTGCGGGTGCGCTCCTGCTGCCGGGCCTGGAACTCCTCGAACAGCGTCAGGTACAGGTCGGCCTTGCCGTTGAAGTGGTGGTACAGGCTGCCGACGCTGGCCCCGGCCTTCGCGACGATGTCGGTCACCGCGGCCTGCGCGAACCCGGACTCGCAGAAGACGTCCCGTGCCGCGGCCAGCAGGGCCCCGCGCGTCGCGGCCCCCCGGTCGGACGTCCGCGCGGGCGTCCCGGCGGCGCCGTTCTGTGTCACCTCGCCGGAGGGAACGTCGATGTCGCTGCTCATGAGCCCAGAGATTACGCCCTCTCCCGGTGGGAAACGATCCCTTGCCCGGAGGACCGTCCGATTCCCGGTGCCGGTTCGCTCCGGACTCCGGCTGGTCTGGTCCAATTTGTGGCCCGGCGTCGGCCAACGGAGAATCCGAGTGACCATCGACCGAAAGGGCCGCCGCGACATGTCCGATGAAACCACCGTCTCCTCCCCGCTGACGACCGATCCGGCGGCGCCCGACCGCAACCTGGCGATGGAACTGGTCCGGGTGACCGAGGCCGCCGCCATGGCCGCCGCCCGCTGGGTGGGGCGCGGGGACAAGAACGGTGCCGACGGCGCCGCCGTCAACGCGATGCGCCAGCTGATCAACACCGTGTCCATGAAGGGCGTCGTCGTGATCGGCGAGGGCGAGAAGGACAACGCCCCGATGCTCTACAACGGCGAGGAGGTCGGGGACGGCGGCGGCGCCGAGTGCGACGTCGCGGTGGACCCGGTCGACGGCACCCGCCTCACCGCCCTCGGCATGAGCAACGCGATCGCCGTCCTGTCCGTCGCGCCGCGCGGGTCGATGTTCGACCCGTCCGCCGTGTTCTACATGGAGAAGCTGGTCACCGGGCCCGAGGCCGCCGACGTCGTCGACATCGAGCGCCCGATCGGCGACAACATCCGCGCGATCGCCCGCGCGAAGGGCTCGGCGCCGAACGACGTGACCGTCTGCATCCTGGACCGCCCGCGGCACGAGGGCATCGTCAAGGAGGTCCGCGAGGCGGGCGCGCGCATCAAGTTCATCATGGACGGCGACGTGGCCGGCGCGATCATGGCGTCCCGTCCCGGCACCGGCGTGGACCTCCTCCTCGGCATCGGCGGCACCCCCGAGGGCATCATCGCCGCCTGCGCGATCAAGGCGCTCGGCGGGGTGATCCAGGGCCGGCTGTGGCCGAAGGACGACGAGGAGCGCCAGAAGGCGGTCGACGCGGGCCACGACCTCAGCCGCGTCCTGACGACCGACGACCTCGTCACGTCCGACGACGTCTTCTTCGCCGCCACGGGCATCACCGACGGCGAGCTCGTCGACGGCGTCCGGTACGACAAGGGCACCGCGATCACGCACTCCCTCGTCATGCGCTCCCGCAGCGGCACGATCCGCACCGTCTCGAGCGAGCACAAGCTGTCGAAGCTGCGGGCCTACAGCGCGATCAACTTCGACGCCGCGGTCTGACGCCACGAGGCCCGGCCTGCTCGCCCCGCGGCCCGCAGGCCGGGCCGGACCCCCGCCGCCGCCCGCGCAGAAGAAGCCCCCGGTGGCCGCCAAATCCCCCCGGACGAGCGCCGCAGCCGGGTGTCGTGGAGAGGCGGGGCCTCCGGGCGGGTCAGTTGCCGGTCAGGCGGTTCCGGAAGCGTTGGCGGAGCGTGCGCTTGGGGGCGCGGGCGCGGACGGAGCCGAACAGCATCGTGCCCGCGACCTCGATGGTGGGGCC